>DUOR01000479.1 GCA_012838715.1 Actinomycetales bacterium | reverse complement strand
GCGGCTCCGGTGGCCGCGGCGGTACCGGCGATCGCGGGGGCCGTCGCCGGCGATGACCTCCCGCGCCCGGAACTGGATCGCGGTCCTCCTCATCGTGGCGGTGGTCGCCGCCGTCGTCGGGTGGACGTGGTGGCGGGCGCCGGCCCGCGGCGTCGATCACGTCCAGTCGCACGTGCCTTTCGTGCCGGCCCCCGCCATTGATTTCGTCCCCGGTGGGGTGGAGGAACTGTGGCGTGCCGACGCCCCCATGTCCACCGGCCCCTTCACCGTCGACGGGCTCGCCCTCGCCGCCACCGGCAACGGCGTGTCGGCGCTCAATCCGGCGACGGGCGAGGAGTTCTGGTCGTACCACCGGGACGCCGATTTGTGCGCGGCGATGGTGTCACAGGGCCGGGTGGTCACGGTGTTCCGCGGGCCGGCTGGCTGCGGTGAGGTGACCTCGCTGGATGCGGCCGACGGTTCCTACGCGGCGACCCGCCGCGGTCTCGCGCCCGACGACGTCGAGCCCGTGCGCTCCAACAACCGGGCGGGCATCCGCCACGCCGACATGGTCGAGCTGTGGCGCGACGATCTGGTGCGCACCATCGAGTACGGCACGGTCGAGGCCTCGCCGGAGCCGAACCTGCAGCCGCACCCGGGCTGCTCGGTGGTCGACGCGATGACACGCGTGGACCTGCTGGCCGTGGTCAACGACTGCCCGGACGGGCACCGGCTCGTGCTGCAGGACGTCACCCCCGACGAGTCGCGCTCCCCTGAGCTGCATGCCGACGTCGAACTCCCCGGCCCCGCCCGGCTCGTGGCCATCGCGACGGGACGCGCCGCGGTGCTCATGGACGGCGAGATCGTCGTCTACGACATCGAGGGCCGCCGGGGCCCGACCTATTCCCCCGACACGTTCGTGCCCGAGCAGGCCGCCGGGGACGAGCTCCCGCCCCCGCCGGAGCCCCCGGTCGAACCCGGTCCGGAGGAAGCCGGCCCTGAGGACCCCGGGGCCGCGACGCCCGGGCCCGCCCCGGAACCCGCACCGGAACCGCTGCCGCTGCCCGACGTCGTGCCGGACGACCGTGATGGGACGATGCCCGCACCGATCATCGGGGATCTCCCCCACCACATGACCTGGTTCACGGGCTCGGAACTGATCCTGATGAACCCCGACGACCTCTCCGTGCACTTCACCGTCCCCGGCGCCCTCGGCCCGGGCATCGGCGTGGCGGGCCGGATTCTGGTCCCCGTCGAGGACGGCATCCTGGTCGTCGACTGGAGCGACGGCAGCCACGGCCACGTCATCCCCGTCGACCGCTCCGGCTCCCCCGACGGCCCGGTGACGCTGTCGGTCGCCGGCGCGACGCTCGTCGAAAAGCGCGGTGACCAGCTGGTCGGGTTGCGGCCCCTGCGGTAGGCGCCCCGCGTCCCCGCGCCCCCGCGCCCCCGGAATGACCTTTGTGCTGCCGGGATATCCCCTTAAGTTGCCGGGATGGCCCCTTAGATGAAGGAACCGGAGGCGGCCCAGTCGACCGCCTTCGGGTTGAACATGCAGGCCAGCGCCGACAGGGAGAACGCGATGGTCACCGCGCCCAGGCCGAAGGCGCCCGAGGTGAACATGTAGATGGCCACGCCCGTCAGGCACAGGTTCAGCATGACGATGGGGCCACGGCCCCAGCGGCGGCCCGTCAGCAGGCTGATGGCGCCGGCCAGCACCGCGCCGAAAATGAACAGGAACCACAGGGCCGTGCCCCAACCGGAGATGACGGCGCCCGGGTCCTCGTAACCCTGGAAATCGCGGATGGCCAGAAACGCGCCATAGCCGAGACCCATCACGCACTCGACCACCGCGATCCATGCACCGATGATGACGGAACGGGGCGCGGCCATCGGGCCGGAACTATTCATGGTGGCACTCCTCGGATTCACGCCCACCACCCTAGTGCCCAATACAATGGGGGATGTGCGCGCCCTCTTGATCTCGAACCCCAACTCCACGTCCATCACGGAACGGCTCACCCGCTCCGTCGTGGCGGAACTCCGCGCGGTACCCGGAATGAAGGTCCGCGCCCAGTTCACCGGCCATTCCGGCCACGCGACCGCCATGGTCACCGGCATGACCCGCGACGACTTCGACGTCATCGTGTGCATGGGCGGCGACGGCACCGTCCACGAAGTGGTCAACGGCCTCCTCGGTTCCTCCGACGATGGCCGCCCGGGGCGCACGGCCGAGGAACTCCCCGCGATCGCCGTCATCCCGTCGGGAAGCGCGAACGTGCTGGCCGGCGCGATGGGACTGCCGCGCGAGGCGCGCCTGGCGGCGCGCGTCATCGGCGAACTGCTCACCGAGGGCCGCGAACGGCGCCTCACCGTCGGCCGCGCCGGCGAACGCTGGTTCGTGGTGAACACCGGCATGGGCATCGACGCCGACGTCGTGTCCACCATCGAGGACGTCCGCGCCGAAGGGAAGAGCGCCCACGCGCTGCGCTACGTGCCCGCCGTCATGGCGGCATGGAACCGCGTCCGGCAGAACCCGCCGCGGCTCACCGCGGAAGTCAACGGTGAGGTCGTCGGCGAGAACCTCCCCCTCGTCATCGTGTCCAACTCGAACCCGTGGACCTTCCTCGGCGACCTCGCGGTGGTCACCAACCCGGGCACCCGCCTGGACACCGGGCTGGGATTCTTCGGCATGACCTCCCTTCAGGGGGTGCGCGGCCTCGTCGGCGCCCTGCGGCTCACCGGCACCGGCGATTCCATGTGGCGGGCGCTGAAGGTGGCGGAGCGGGAAATCCGTTTCGACGACGTCGACCACGTCCGGTTGCGCTCCGAACGGCCGCTGAACCTGCAGATCGACGGCGAGTACGTCGATGAACGCGATCACCTCGACATCACTTGCGCCCGTGGGGCAATCAGCTTCATCGCCCCCGACACGGCACGCGAGTACGCGCAGGAAACCGGCGACCAGCCGTGGTGGGCGAGGCTCACCGCGATGCTCGGCAGGCGGGTCCGCGCGCTGATGCTCCCACGCGCCGGCGGCCGGTAGACAACACCGTAAACACCACCGCAAGCCCCCTACCTGCGGATGTAACGCAAAGTTCACTTTCTTGTGACGTTCGGCACTTTTCGTCAATAAGCCCTTCACAAGCGCGCCGTGACGTGTCATCATTCAACAGGACCGCGGGGGGAAGCTGAAGTCTTCACCCCGTACATGACCACGGGGCGCACCGTCGCGCCCGTGGTCCGCGGCACCGCAGTCGAACCCCTGGTTCCCGCAAGGGAACGCACGACCGCGGCCGGCCGCGATTTCCATCTCACGCATGGGGCCCCTCCGCTGAAACTGCCACCCGCCGTCAGCGGGATCCC
Source organism: Actinomycetales bacterium (assembly GCA_012838715.1). Classification (GTDB taxonomy): domain Bacteria; phylum Actinomycetota; class Actinomycetes; order Mycobacteriales; family Mycobacteriaceae; genus Corynebacterium. The sequence goes on along the minus strand of DUOR01000479.1, from coordinate 2,845 downwards.
CTTGCCCGCACCCGGGTTACGATTAAAGGAGTTTTGCAATGGATTGGCGCCACGAAGCCGTTTGCCGTCAGGAAGACCCCGAGCTGTTCTTCCCCGTCGGCAACTCCGGCCCCGCCCTCGCCCAGATCGCGAAGGCCAAGGTCGTCTGCAACCGCTGCCCCGTCACTTCCCAGTGCCTCGCGTGGGCCCTCGAGACCGGCCAGGACGCCGGCGTCTGGGGCGGCATGTCCGAGGACGAGCGTCGCGCGCTGAAGCGCCGCCGCAACCGCGGCCGCACCCGCCGCACCCGCACCACCGTGTAAGTACCCCCTCCATCGCCTGCACGGGCGACGGACGGTCATCCCGCCGACCAGCGGGTTAACCAATGCACCACCCGCCCGTAGTAGGCTGAACGGGTTGAAATCAATCCGACCGAGGAGGCTCACATGAGCAAGCGAGGCCGTAAGCGCAAGGATCGCCGCAAGAAGAAGGCGAACCACGGCAAGCGCCCCAACAGCTGAGTCACCGTGGGCCCACCGGCCCACGACCGACCGCTGCGGGAGCTGCCGCTCCAGCCGAACGCGGAACACCCCGGGCAATCCGACATGGATTGCCCGGGGTGTTCTTCTTTTCGGTGCCGTTCATTGGCGTTCAGCGCCGTCGCGGCGGTTGGCCCACTAACGCGCTCGCCGCCGCGCCCCCCGCGTTGACCGCGCCGCGCTCGCCGCGCTCGCCCCCGCTACTCCGACACGAAGCCGGTACGGTACGTGACCCGGATGCGGGTGGTGATGCGGCGGCGCAGCTCGGTCGGCGCCGGTTCGCAGCAGCAGCGGCGCAGCAGTGCCCGGAGGGCCCGCTCGCACCCGAGGTCCTCACTGCACCTGGCGCATTCCCGGATGTGCTTCTCCAGGTCCCGGGTTTCGTCCGGATCGCATTCGCCGTCGAGGAGGGCGTGCAGTCGCCGACGTACGTCGGCGCAATGCCCCGGGTTCCCGCAGCGATTCTCGCTGTCGCTCATCGACTCACCTTTCCGCTGGCAGCGGCTCCCCCGTCGGGGGCCGCATCGTCCGTCCGTCCACTTGTCGCGGCCCCGTCCCGGGGTTCCCGGATGAAGCCGCGTTCCTTGGCTACATCCTTCAACGCCTCCCGGAGCTGTTTCCTTCCCCGGTGGAGCCGGGACATCACCGTGCCGATGGGCGTGCCCATGATTTCGGCGATTTCCTTGTACGGGAATCCCTCGACGTCGGCGTAGTAGACGACCATCCGGTAGTCCTCGTTGAGGTCCATCAGGGCCTCGCGGATTTCGTCGTCGGGAAGCAGGGCGAGCGCCTCCACTTCCGCGGACCGCAGCCCGGTGGACTGGTGCGATGCGGTTTCGGCGAACTGGGAGTCGGTGAATTCGTCGGTGGCGTATTCGGCGGGCCGGCGCTGCTTCTTGCGGTAGTTGTTGATGTACGCGTTCGTGAGGATGCGGTACATCCACGCCTTGAGGTTGGTGCCCGGCTTGTAGGAGCGGAAGCCCTGGAACGCCTTCATGTAGGCCTCCTGCACCAGGTCCTCGGCGTCCGCGGGGTTGCGGGTCATCCGCAGGGCGGCGCCGTAGAGCTGGTCGAGCAGGGGCAGGGCGTCGGCTTCGAAGCGCCCCACCAACTGCGCGTCGGTTTCGTCCGTCCGGACGTTGCCCTCCGCGGGGTCGGTCGCCGTTCGGGCGGGGTTGGCCGCCTCGTCGGGTCCGGTGGCTTCGGAAGTCATGCGTTCCATCCTATCCGGGCGGCCCGGGTGACAGGATGATTGCATGGGAACGAAGAAAAAGGGGGCGACGCCGGCCATCGCCGCGTGTGTCGCCGCGGGAATCCCCCACACCGTGCTCCAGTTCCCGCATGCCGACGGCCATTTCGGCGAGGACGCCGCCCATTGGCTGGGTGCGCACCACGGGATTGGGGCGGAGCGGATTTTCAAGACCCTCGTCGTCGATCTGCGGGGCAAGCGCACCGGGCTGGCGGTCGCGGTCGTGCCCGTCACCGGGCGCCTCGACGTGAAGGCCACGGCGAAGGCGTTGGGCGCGTCGAAGGCGGAGCTCGCCGATCCGGCCGCGGCGCAGCGCGCGACGGGTTACGTCGTCGGCGGGATTTCCCCGTTGGGCCAGAAGCGGCCGTTGCCGACGGTCATCGATTCCTCCGCGCGCGACGCCGACGTCATCTACGTGTCGGGCGGCCGCCGCGGCCTCGACGTCGGGTTGGCCCCGGAGGACCTCGCCCGCCTCACGGGCGCGACGTTCGCCGACGTGCGCGGCTGACCGCGGGGGCTATTCCTCCAGCAGCCACTCGCCGTCGTTGGCCACGTTGCCCACGGCCTTGTTCACCGGCCGCACCGTGAGCTTTCCGACGGTGCCCGCGTCCGTCATCCCGACGTCCCCGTCGGCGAAAGGGCCCGCCCCGTCGAGCCATGCGGCGACCTCCCCCTCCCCCAGCACCCGCGGCATGCGGTGGTGCAGATCGGCCAGGTGGCCGACGGCGTCGGTGGTCAGGAGGGTGCAGCTGACGATGTCGCCGCAGCGGTCCCACAGGCCGGCCACGAGAATCAGCCCGCCGTCCTCCGGCTCCACGAGGAACGGGGCCTTGTCGCGCCATTCGTACCAGCCGTCCATCGGCACGACGCAGGGCCTGCCGTTGCGGAACACCGGCTTCTCCCGCCAGGTCTCCGAACGGGCGTTGAAGTACGGGGTCTTCGGCATCGACTTCGACCAGTGCGGCACCAGCCCCCACCGCACCGCCGCCGCAATCGTCGCGGGGCCCGGTGCGGCATCGCCCGGCGCGGCGTCCCCCGGTGCTGCATCGTCCGCCCCGGCATCGCCCGCCCCGGCATC
>DUOR01000478.1 GCA_012838715.1 Actinomycetales bacterium | reverse complement strand
GCGCTCGGCGGCGGGGCGACCGGCCCGGGCGGCGCGGGCGGCCCCGGCGGCGGGTCCTTCCTCGACGGCGACTACGGCCGCTGGTACTCCGTGGACGCCGTCGCCGGATCGCTGGATCTGTCGGCGGAGGACGCGGGCGCCGTGATCTCCGAGTCCGCCGCCGCCGAGCGCGGCTGGGGGCTCGGCCACCCGCTGTTCATCGTGTCGCCGATGGGCGCGCTGGAGACGGAAGTCACCGGCATCCACGGGGACATGGACGGCGAGGGCGGCATCACGCTGTCCCCGTCCATCCTCGACCGGGCCGGCGCGACGCGGGCGATGCTGACGCCGATGCAGGTGTTCGTCGGCGTCGACGGCGGCGCCGCGGACGCCCGTGCGGCCGCGCTCGCCGACGGCGCCTCCCCCGGCGACCGCAACGACTACGTCGACGAGGATGCGGTGGAGGCCGTCCGCGGCCCGCTCGAGGACGCGGTCGCCCCGTACCTGGTGGTGCAGGTGCAGGATCGCGAGCAGTTCGGCAGCGTCGCCACCTCCTCCATCGACGCGCTGCTGGGCATCGTCTACGCGCTGCTGGGTCTGGCGGTGGTGATTTCCATCCTGGGCATCATCAACACGCTGGCGCTGTCGATCATCGAGCGCCGCCAGGAAATCGGCATGCTGCGGGCCGTCGGCATGCAGCGCCGCGACATCCGCCGGATGGTGCGCCTCGAGTCCGTGCAGATTTCCATCTTCGGCGCGGTCGTCGGCGCGCTCCTCGGCCTCGGCCTGGGTTGGGCACTGCTGACGGTGCTTGCCGACGAGGGCATCGGCACCATCGTCGTCCCCTGGACCCTGATTGGGACGATGCTGCTGGGCGCGGCGATCGTGGGCATTCTCGCGGCGGCCTGGCCGGCCCGGCGCGCCGCGCAGACCCCTCCGTTGGCGGCGATCGCGGACGAGTAGCCCGCGTTACGGCGGGCGGCTTCCCGAAACGGGTGCGGTGCCGCCGGTGCGGGCGCACAATGGGGTCGTGGCAGTCGCCACGGCCCCATTTTCCACGTCGACGCGCGGGCATGGCCCGGGAATCGAGTCGCAATGCCCTCCCCCGAAGGCACCGTCTCCGCCACCGATCCGGCACGTGGGCCGCGGAGCGCGTCGCGGCGCCCCAGCGCCCGGCCGATTGTCCGGGTGGCGCGCCGGTCGATGGCCGCGCACAAGCTGCGCATGGCGATGACCGTGCTGGCCGTGGTCCTGGGCACGGCGTTCGTCTCCGGCGCCTTCATGTTCAGTGCGACGCTGAACAAGGCGTTCGACGAGATCCTCGACGCCGGGTCGGAGAACGTCGACGTGATGTTCAGCGGCGGCCGCGAGAATGCGGCCGGGGTGCCCTACGGCGTCGTCGACGAACTGCGCGCCCGCGACGACGTCGGGTTGGCGAACATCACCGGCACGAACCCGAACATCGTGGTCGGCGGGCCGGACGGCAAGGCGATCCCTTCCGGCGGCGCGGGCGCGTACGCGTTCCCGTATTACGCGGAGGACGAGGTCGTCGACGCGTCCTTCGAGATCCTGGAGGGGCGGGCGCCGGGGGCCGCCGGCGAGGTGATGATGAACACCTCCGCGATGGAGGCCGGCGGCGTGTCCGTGGGCGACGAGATCACGGTGGTCACGGCGTCGGAACGCATGCACCCGACGGTGGTGGGCGTGTTCGAGCCGCCGACCGCGGTCGGCGGGTGGATTGGCGTCATCTTCGAACGGGCCGAGTTCATGGGGGCGTTCACCGACGGGGAGCACGTGGGTTCGGTGGACATGCGGACGGCGGCCGGAGTGACGCCCGACGAGCTCGCCGACGCCCTGCGGGCCGACTACCCCGGGTACGAGATCACCACCGGCGCCGACTTCGCCGAGCAATCGCGGGAGGACATCGCCGACGCGCTGTCCTTCCTGACCTACTTCCTCCTCGCCTTCGGCCTGATTGCCCTGCTGGTGGGCACGTTCATCATCTCCAACACCTTCGCGATGATCGTCGCGCAGCGCACCAGGGAGTTCGGCCTGCTGCGCGCGCTGGGCGCCTCCCGTTCGCAGTTGACGACGGCGGTGCTGGCGGAGGCAGCGATCATCGGCCTGGTCGGTTCGCTGCTGGGCATCGTCGTGGGCGCGGGCCTGGTGAAGCTGCTGCAGGCGGGCATGGAGGCCATGTCCTTCGGTTTCCCGGATGCGGGCGTCGGCGTCGACGCGCGGTCGATCCTCATCCCCGTCGCCGTGGGCGTGATCGTCACCATGGTCTCCTCCTGGACCCCGGCGAACCGGGCGGGCCGGGTCGCGCCCATCGAGGCCATGCGCTCCGGCGACCTGTCCTCCTCCGCCCCGCTGACGAAGCGCATCGTCACGGGCGCGGTGTTCCTGCTGGCCGGCGCGGCCGCGGCACTGGCCGGCGCGCTGGTGGAGGATTGGTCCACCAACACCCGCGCCACCCTCGTCGGGCTCGGCGTGGTGCTGGTCATCGTCGGCACCTGGTTGTTCGCCGCCGGCCTGATGGTGCCGGTGGGCGGGATCCTGGCGAAGGTGTTCGGGGGGCCGTTCGGGGCCGTCGGCAAGCTCGCGGGGACCAACACCCGCCGCAACCCGCGGCGTTCCGCGGCGACGGCGTTCGCGCTGACGCTGGCGCTGGCGCTCATCAGTTCCGTCGGCTTCCTCGCCGCGACGATGCGGGGCAGCCTCGCCGAGACCGTCGCCTCCGATCTGCGGGCCGACTTCGTGCTCACGGGCCCGCAAATAGCGACCATGCCCATTCCCCGGGACGCGCTTGACGACGCCGCCGGCGTCGACGGAGTGCGGGCCGTCGGCTCGTCGGCACGCATCCCCGTCGTGGTGGCGCCCGCCGGGGACGGGGCCGGGGCGACACCGGAGGACGTGTACGCCCTGAACGAATCGTCCGGCGGCGCCCAGCCTGCCGGGTTGTCCTTCGACGGCGACCTCGCCCGGTTCGTCGCCGGCGGCCGCGGCGAAGACGACGAATACCTCGACGCGACGGTGGCCGGCTCGCTGGATCTGGCGGCCCCGGACTCCGGCGTCATCGTCTCGGACGCCATGGCCGACGAACAGGGGCTGGAACTCGGCGACGACATGACGGTGGTCGGGCCGTTCCGCGAGATGAACGTGCCGGTGACCGGCATCTTCCGGTCCACGCAGGTCGCGGCGCCGGTATTCGTTCCCGACCGGCTCGTGCCGGACCTGACCGGCAGTGGCCCGATGTACTTCATGGCCTACGTGGCCGTCGAGGGGGACGTGACCGCGAACCCCGTGACCGCGGCGCGCGAGCTCGACCGCGTGCGGGCGGGCCTCGAGGACGCGGTGTCCGAGTACCTCATCGTCTCCGTCGCCGACCGCGACGAGTTCGGGCAGCAATCCGTGGCGCAGATCGAGCAGCTCCAGAACATCATCTACGCGCTGCTGGGGTTGGCCATCGTGATTGCGGTGCTGGGCATCATCAACACCCTGGCGCTGTCCATCATCGAACGGCGCCAGGAGATCGGCATGTTGCGGGCCGTCGGCATGCACCGTCGGCAGATTCGCCGGATGATCCGGCTCGAGTCCCTGCAAATCGCGGTGTACGGCGCGCTGTCCGGCACCGTCATCGGGCTGGGGCTGGGCTGGTGCTTCGTGAAGGTGATGTCCGGCGACGGGCTGCTCGAGGTCGTCGTCCCCTGGGGCAGCATCGGCGTGATGCTCGTGGCCTCGGCGATCGTCGGGGTGCTCGCGGCTGCGTGGCCCGCGCACCGCGCATCGAAAACCCCGCCCTTGGCCGCAATCGCGGGGGACTGAGCGGGGCGGGGTATGGGCCGGTCCGATTATGGGCCGGGCCGATTCTTCCGCGCGAGGGTTTGGCGGCGGGCCGGTCCTAGGCCTTCGCCGCGGCCCGGGCCGGCTCGTTCTTCAACGTGTCGTACTCGACGCGGCGGACGCGCTTGCCGAGGATGACGAAGAACATGACGAAGGAAATCGTCAGCAGGATGTGGCCGAGCCCGGCGACTCCGGAGAACGCGGCCGTCCACGAGTCACCGTGGCCCATCGTGTGCACGATGCCGTTGGCCAGCATGAACCCGACGGTCCAGGCGAGGGCGACGTTATGCAGGATGAACCAGGCGTTGAAATTCTTGTGGGCGGTGAGGCCGAAGCCTCGCTCGAGGCCGAGCGCGATGAGGAAGAACAGGGTGCCCAGCGTCAGCAGGTGCGTGTGCAGCGTGTTGAGCTGGGATGACTCGACGGCGTCGAAGAAGCGGGTCCACTCGCGGTAGAAGACTCCCGCGGCAAGGCCCAGACCAAGGTAGGTGGCGGCGGCAATATAGAGCTTACGCATGCCCCCGATGCTACCGGGGGCATGCGCAACGTCTAACTACCTGCGGTTATTCACCCTTGATTCGGGTCAACCGAAAGTTGGTGCGGGCGGGCGCACTCCCTCCATACCTGGCGGAACTGCACCGATGGGGAACAAACGGATCAGAACAGGTCGTCCGCTTCTTCGATGTACGAGAAGCCACCGTAGGAGCTGCAGAGCTTCCAATCCCCGTCGATGTGACGGAACGTTTCGCTGTAGTCATCGATGTACACCTCAGCCTCGCGCCGCTGATCCGAGGTGAACTCGACGTCGCGCTCCGTGATCTCGACCCCGTCCAACTCGCCGTCGAGTTCCAACAGTTCGGCCAGGGTGTAATCCATGGCCGCCATTTCCTCGTCGATCTCCTCGGCGACATCCTCATCGGCCTGGTTCCGCGAACACATCAGATCGTTCAAGTCGGAGAACTTATCGCCGTTCCGCATGGTGTCGACGTACTCG
>DUOR01000477.1 GCA_012838715.1 Actinomycetales bacterium | reverse complement strand
GGAACCCCGGCCAGGGTTCCGCGCGTTCCTCGGCTTACGGCGTCAGATACGCGGCGAAGCGTGCCGGGCCGAGGTGCGTGCGGCGAGGGCGTCGACCGCCCGCACCAAGTCCGAAATGGTCGACACCGGCTCCGCGAAGTCCACGAACACGCTGGTGACGCGGCTGCCGTAAAGCGACGCCAGCGTCAACCCGGCCGGGTCGACGTCCGCGACCCACATGTTCGAGCCCGCGTGGGCGCACGCGGCGGCACCGTCCGCCGCGGATTCCATCGCCTCGAACTCCGAGCACCGGAAACCGGGGATGAAGTCCACCAAGGCGTCGGAAAGCAACGCGCGGAGCTGCCCGGGGGAGAGCATGCCGACGACGTCGCGGGCCTCGAACTCGTCCGCGATGAGCGGATGATGGGCCGGCACGGCGGGCAGCGCGTGCGGGTCGAGCTTGATGACGCCGCAGGGGCCGTGCAGCAGGACCTTCTCCATCGTCACGACGCCGACCGCGAAGGCGCCGGTATCGGCGAGCGGGAAATGCGCGAAGGCGGGGTCCGTGACGTCGAGCCACTCCACGCGGCCCAGGGCATGCAGGCTGGCGACGGTGATGTCGATGGACAGCTCGGGCGCCTTCTTCGTGCCGTCGACGCGGGCCTCGGTGGCACCGATGTACTCGGCCTCGTCGGCCGGGCAGAGAACGAGAAGCCGACCGTGCGCGTCCGTGAGGTGCGCGACGACCGGAACGATCGCCGACGGATCGACGCGGTACGGGGCGAGCGTCAACGCTCCCGCGCCGCCGAGAATCCGGCCGGCGAGGCTCTCGCTGTACATCGAGTGGCGGTCCATGCAATCTCCCTCTAGGTCAAGGCGAGGCTAGCCTAAGGAAGGGGACACTAACTGTCAACGGTTCTGCGGCGGCGGGGAGGGGTGGTGGGGGTGTTTGGCGGGATTGGGCTGCGGGTGGGGCTGCTGACTCCAATCGTTCGCCGGCCCGAGCTGATTGTGGCCCGGTGGCGGAGTGGCGGACGGGTGGTTCTCGTTCTTGGGCTTGGGGAGCGCCAAGTCAACGACCTTGGAAAGCTTTCCGTACTTCGCCGCCACCCAGACGATCGCACCGATAGCAAAGGTGATGACGACCGTCCCTAAGGGCAGGAACCCCGACGGCTCGGAATCAAGGGATCCCCGAATCACGGGAGCCTGAATCAAGGGGACCCTGTTCCGGGTCCCAGAATCAATGGCGCTACTGCGCCGGGCGCAACGGGGGGAGACGCGCGCCCGCGTCTATTCGCTCGAACGCCAGTCGTCGAGGGCGCGCCGGACGTGCCAGGCGACGGGCAGCGCAGTTGCCTCGGCGGGGGTGACCCAGCGGTACTCGGTGTGCTCCTCGGTGAGCGTCACGTCGGCGGTGGGGTCGTCCTCGACGACCGCGAACGTCGCAGTATGGAAGCGGCACGGGCGGCCGCCGGTATCGGGGTAGGACCAGTGCCCGATCTCCCCGGCGAGCCTGCCGGTCAGGCCGGTTTCCTCCGTGAACTCGCGCAGTGCGGCGTCGGCGGGCTGTTCTCCCGGATCGGACTTTCCGCCCGGAAAATCCCAGGTGCCGCCCAAGTACCCGTTGTCGCGGCGGCGCAGCATCAGCACCCGTTCGCCGCGTTGCAGCAGCACGTTGCACACCCAGCCGTCGGCCTCGGGCCACGCGGAAAGCGTGGCCAGGCCCGGCTTCTCGGGGCGCAGGATGACCCGCTCCGGCTCATCCGGATGACGTGCGTACATAAGAGAATGATAAGTGCTCCGTCGGTGGCCCACGCAACTGAATGAGCGCAGGGCACACCCGGTGCGTTCGGTGTTCGAACGGCGCAAATCCGCGTCGGCCGGCCAATCCGGACGCTGTTCTATGTTGTGGGCGAGTTGCCGGGGATGCTTGCCGACGAATGAAGGAGCCGCAACCATGATTGAGCCGACCACGACCATGCCGACCGAAGCGCCGACGACCGTGCCGGCGACGGTCACACCGGCCGAAGCGCCGATGGTCGAACCCGCGAACATTCCGGCCGTGAAACCCGACGTGTGGGAAATGCCGAACGAGGGCTCGGGGTGGTGCGACTGCGGGGAAGACCACCCCGTCGACAAGCCCCTGGTCCGGTCGATGATCCGCGCTGAGTTGGGGGAGGGGGCGGAGAGCCGGGACGCCATCACGCATCCGGAGGTGTGCCGCGTGATCATGCGCATGTGGCGCTACGTGGAAGTGTGCGCGTTCTTCCATGATGCGGTGGGCCGGTCCGCGAAGGTCGTCAATGGCCGGGCCGAAGCGGAGTACCCGATGCCGGTTGGGATGGAAATCATCGCGTATTTCGCAAAAACGTGGAATGGGTGCCCGGAAGAACTGTGCGGTGGTGGATTCGGTTCCGAAGGGCCGATTGACGGTTAGTCGAAGGCGAGGCGGCGGTGCGGGATGAGGGGAGGAAAAGCCCTCCCGCACAGGGGAAAGCACGAACGCTGACGTGTCACCACTGGGGCGAAAGTGAAAATTGTTGCCTCAAAGTAATGGTGACTCTCAGTACACTGAGAGGCGGCTTAATCAAATCCCCAAAGGAGCTGATGGACCATGACGGCCCTGAACGGAAGATCCCCGACAGGGGATCGCGGTGAACGGGGCCGTCCGCCCCGGCCAGCCAGCTCGTGGAAAAAGAAAACCGCCGGATTGCTCGCCGCGCTGACAATCGCCGCCCCGGCGATGGTGGCCTGCAGTTCCGACGAAGGCGGCCCGACCGTACTGCGGTTCATGGGCCCCGCCGACGGCGTCGACCAGTACACCGCCGCAGCCGAAAAATGCTCGGATCAGGCCGACGGCCGCTACACCATCGAATACGACGTCTCCGCCAAGCAGACCGACGACCAGCGCCTCCAGCTGGCCCGGCGCATCGTCGGCGGCGACGACAGCTTCGACATCATGGGCCTCGACGTCACCTGGACCGCCGAGTTCGCCGAAGCGGGGTGGGCCGTCGAATTCCCCGGGGACGTCGCCCAGCGCATCGAGGACGGCACGCTGTCCGGCCCAATGGAAACCGCCACCTGGGACGGTCGCGTCTACGGCGCTCCACTGAACACGAACACGCAGCTCATGTGGTACCGCAAGTCCCTCATGCCGGAAGGCCCCGACGGGGAACCCGCCCCGCCCGAGACGTGGACGGAAATCGCCGAACTCGCCGGGCAACTCGCCGACGAGGGCGAACCCTCGTACGTCGGCGTGCAAGCCGCGCAGTACGAGGGCGTCGTCGTGTGGTTCAACTCCATGCTCGAGGCGGCCGGCGGCTCCATCGTCGACGAATCGGGCCGCGAGGCCACCATCGACGAGGGCGATGCCGCCCGGCAGGCGCTCGAGGTCATGCACGGCGTGGC
>DUOR01000476.1 GCA_012838715.1 Actinomycetales bacterium | reverse complement strand
GTGGTGTCCGGCTGGTACCCGCCGTCGCAGCGCGGGACGGCCATGGGCATCCGGCAGATGGCGCAGCCCCTCGGCGCGGCGCTGGCGGCCGTGACGCTGCCGGTGCTGGCGGCGAACTACGGGATTCGGGCGGCGCTGGGTTTCGCCGCGGTGCTGTGCGCCGTGCTCGCGCTTGCGTGCCTGCTGGGCATCAAGGACCCGCCGCGGCCCGAGGCCGGTTCGGCGGACCATGCGGCCGCGAAGGTCAGCCCCTACCGCGGCTCCAGGTACCTGGTGCGCATCCATATCGCGTCGGCGATGCTGTCGTGGCCCCAGTCGATGATGGGCTCGTTCATCCTGGTGTGGCTCATCGCCCGCGGGCATTCCGAGGTGTCCGCCGGCGTCATCGTGATGATCGCGCAACTGTCCGGCGCGGGCTCCCGCGCGGCGATGGGCTTCATCTCCGACCGCGCGCGCTCGCGCCTGCGGCCGTACCGGCACGTCGCGACGGTGACGCTCGTGCTTTCCGGCGCCATGGCGCTCATCGACGGCTTCGGCGCAGGCTGGACCGCTGGGACCGCGGGCGGCGCGGGTTCAGATGGCGCGGACTCCGTCGGCGCGGTTGCGGGCATCGGCGCGGCCACCGACTTTTCCACGTTCGCCTCCACTCCCCTGGGGATTGCGGCGACGATTGTCGTTGGTGCGCTGGCCGTCGCGGCCGTGTCCCCGAATGGGCTGGCCTTCACCGCGGTCGCCGAGTACGCCGGACCACTGTGGTCCGGGCGCGCGCTGGGGACGCAGAACACGTTCCAGAACATCATTTACGCGTCGACTCCGCCGCTGGCCGGCGCGGTCGTGGCGACGGTCGGCTTCCCCGCCATGTTCGCCCTCACGGCCGTGTTCCCCGCCGTGGCGCTGGCCGTCGGCCCCCGCGACGACGAACGCCGCCACGCCGAACTGAACGCGTAATTCGGGGTACGCCCTTAGATCACGTAATCCCGGGCCTCGGCGATCACGTAATCCGGGCGTCGCCCCTTATATTCGCTGCAGCTCCGCGACGAGGCGGGAGAACTCGTCGTTAAGCGGAAAATGCGGAAGACGGCGCGCCACGACGCCGGCAATCGCGGCGTACCACCACTGCTGGCGTTCCTTGCCGGAGTTGAAGCGGGTCCAGAGGCCGTCGCCGAGGTTCGCGTGGTCCGCGAGAATGGACGTCAGGTTGTGCAGCTTGTCGCAGGCGCTGACGAGGACCGACTCGTCGGGAGCATCGTGCTCGAGGTGCCGAAGGTAGGCGTCCGCGCGATCCTGCCACGAACCGAGCGAGGCGTCCTTGGTGACGCCGACGACGATGTCCGTGACCCGATCCCCGAAATCGCGGCGCATGGCGGCTTCGGGATAGCGGTCCGGGACGTCCTCGAGGGTGTCGTGGAGCAGCGCGGCGATGAGGACGTCCTCATCGTCCGTCACCGTCGACGCAATGTGCATGACCCCGAAAAGATGCGCCACATACGGGATTCCACTGCCTTTGCGGACTTGGCCGTCGTGGACCGTGGCGGCGGTGTCCATCGCGCGCACGAGTCGCGGCGAAATGGACCGCGCCCGCCGGGCCTGCGCGGGTTGCGGGGCCGGAGCGGGTTGCGGGGCACGATCGTCGTTCATGGCTACGTCTCCTCCCGCGGGCGTTCATTTCGGCCGTTGCCGGTTCTCGTGGGCTTGCCGCCGGTTTTCACCGGTGTCGCGCCGGCATGGAAATGTCGTCGGCATGCCGTCGGCCCGCCCCAAGCGTATCCACCGCCGCGCACCAGACGCCGTCGGCTGCAGTCCGGCGGCAGCCCGACGGCCAATGAAAAAGAAGACCTCCACCGGGTGGTGGAGGTCTTCTTTCGTGGTACCCCGTACGGGATTTGAACCCGTGCCGCCGCCGTGAGAGGGCGGTGTCCTGGGCCGCTAGACGAACGGGGCGTAAGGACGGCGTTTCACTTTCCGGCCGGGCCGGTCCGTGTCGCGCTGACCTGGAAAACATTAGCAAGCACCTTGTTCCGCAACCTAATTGGCTGGTCAGCGACGGTTTTTGGGGGAACGCGTGCGGCATCCGTACGCGTGCCGACGCTCGACGCCGGCACCTGCCCACCGCGCCGCGTACATCCGGAGGGGCCCGCACGTCCCGCGCATGCGTGAGACTGCTCCATGCCCGCTCTATCCCCGACCCTGAAACGTGAGCCTTCCCGGAACTCCTGCCCTTCCCGGGTTCCCGGGGCCTTCGTTTGCCGGACAATGCCGAGATCGCCCACAAGGCTCTATAAGGCGCTCAGACTGCGCGGGAGGGGCCCGCTACCGGAAAAACGGGGACAGGCCAGAGCCGGTCAAGTCACACGCGTCCCAATGATCCGGCGATGCGTTGATTTTGAAGGATGAGGCTGCTCAAAAGCCCAGGTCGCGAAACGGGACAGCCTTCAAAATCAACGCGCCCAGGAAATTTGGGGCGCATGTGACTTGACCGCCCGATTTTGCCCACCTATTTCGGGCAATCCAGGGCACCCCAGGCCAACCCAGGACGCTTCAGGGAACCCCAGGCCAACCCAGGACGCTTCCGGGCACCCCAGGCCAACCCAGGACGCTTCAGGGCACCCAGAGGGCTTCCACCGCGGGCCGGTTGCCAGATGGGCTGGCCAATGAGCCCGAACCCCACCTCGGACCTCCTCGAAACCCCGGCCACAAATCCCCGGCCACCGAACCCCACCGCGAAACCCCGAACCACGCCCCCACCCAAGCAAAAAAGAAGACCCCCACCATAAGGTGGAGGTCTTCTCGTTGTACCCCGTACGGGATTTGAACCCGTGCCGCCGCCGTGAGAGGGCGGTGTCCTAGGCCGCTAGACGAACGGGGCGCAGAACTCCGGTGGGCTCCTTCGGTTACCCGACGGGAGCTACCCGGGAATTCAGCTGGCCTACCAGGACTCGAACCTAGAATGACGGTACCAGAAACCGTTGTGTTGCCAATTACACCATAGGCCATTGCGCTTCCGGCTCCCGGCCTTTCGACCGGCTGCCGTTGCAACGAGGACTAATATAGCCAGAGTTCGCGGAACTACACAAATCCCCTGGTCAGACGCTTATTGGGCGTACCACATGCGCGTAATTCGCTTGCCGACGATCGCCCACCCGCATCCACGCCCACTCCCCGGCGGCCGGGACGGAGGGGCGACGGCACGGGGAACGGGGCTCGGCGCGGGCCCCGGAAGCAGGAGGGCCCGAGTGCCGGCAAGCAGGCACGCAAAAGGGCCGGCACCGGGTTCGCGTCCACGAACCGGCGCCGGCCCACTCCCCTGGCGGGAAACCAGAGGGAAACCAGCGGGAAACAAGCGGACAGCCGCCAAGCAACCGCCGGGTCCCGAGAGGCGACCGCCAAGCAACCGCCGGGCCCCGAGGGGCGACCGCCAAGCAACCGCCAAGCAACCGCCGGGCAACCGCTACTACTGCTGCGCGTCCGCCTGCCAGGGCGTGACCTCGCGGGCGGCCTTCAGGCGGGCGAGGGACTTCTCGCGGCCCAGCAGCTCCATCGACTCGAACAGCGGCGGCGACACCTGCGCGCCCGTGATGGCCACGCGGACCGGGCCGAACGCCAGGCGCGGCTTGAGCTCCAGGTCCTCGATCAGGGCCTTCTGGAGCGCGGCCTCGATGGCGGGGGTGTTGAACTCGTCGTCGGAAAGCGACTCGACGGCGGCAATCGCGGCGTCGAGGACCGGCAGCGCGGTCTCCTTGAGGTTGCGGCGGCCGGACTTCTCGTCGATGGCGAACTCATCGTCGGTGACGACGAGGAACTTCACCAGGTCCCAGGCCTCGCCGAGGGTGCGCACGCGGGTCTGCACCAGGTCGGCGAGGAAGCAGAAGTCCTTCGCGGGGAAATCGCCCGGCCACTCGTGGCGCTCCTCGAGGTAGATGCGCAGACGGGCGGCGAAGTCCTCCTTGCCCAGGAGGCGGATCTGCTCGCCGTTGATGGCGTCGGCCTTCTTCTGGTCGAAGCGGGCCGGGTTGGAGTTGACGTCGCGCACGTCGAACGCGGCGACCATCTCGTCCATGGAGAACACCTCGTTGTCGGCGGAAATGGACCAGCCGAGCAGCGCGAGGTAGTTGAGCAGGCCCTCGGGGATGAAGCCGTTGTCGCGGTGGATGAACAGGTCCGACTGCGGGTCGCGCTTGGACAGCTTCTTGTTGCCCTCGCCCATCACGAACGGCAGATGGCCGAACTGCGGGGCGCCCGAACCGACGCCGATGCGCTCCAGCGCCTCGTACAGGGCGATCTGGCGGGGCGTCGACGGCAGCAGGTCCTCGCCGCGCAGGACGTGGGTGATCTCCATCAGGGCGTCGTCCAGCGGGTTGACCAGCGTGTACAGCGGCTGGCCGGTGGAGCGGGCGATGACGAAGTCCGGGATGGTGCCCGCCTTGAACTCGACGCGGCCGCGGACCAGGTCATCGAAGGCGATGTCGTGGTCGGGCATGCGGAGGCGAATCACCGGCTTGCGGCCCTCGGCGCGGAACGCGGCCTTGTCGTCGTCGGAAAGCGTGCGGTCGTGGTTGTCGTAGCCGAGCTTCGGGTCGCGGCCGGCGGCGCGGTGGCGGGCCTCGACCTCCTCCGGGGAGGAGAAGCTCTCGTACGCCTCGCCGGACTCGATGAGCTTGGCCAGGACGTCGGCGTAGATGTCGCCGCGCTGGGACTGCCGGTACGGGCCGTGCGGGCCGCCGACGTCGATGCCCTCGTCCCAGTCGAGGCCGAGCCACGTCAGGGCGTCGATGATCGACTGGTACGACTCCTCGCTGTCGCGCGCGGCATCGGTGTCCTCGATGCGGAAAATGAGCTTGCCGCCGGTGTGACGGGCGTACGCCCAATTGAAAAGGGCGGTGCGGATCAGGCCGACGTGGGGGGTGCCGGTCGGTGAGGGGCAGAAGCGGACGCGAACATCAGACATGCTCACCGACGATACCCGCCCGCCCCTCCCCGCACCCCATGACGGGACGTTGGCGGGAGGTTGGCGGGAGGGGACGTCCGCTACCGGCGGACCTTGCAGGTGGAGACGCCGAAAATGCGGTACAGCGGGCAGAACCCGACGATGGCGGTCAGCGCCATGATGGCGGCGACGACCCAGGCGATGATGGACACGACGCCGCCGGTGCGCCAGGCGACGATGGCGGCGATGACTGCGATGACGCCGCGGATTGCGCGGTCGGCGGTGCTTTCATTGGTTTTCATGATTGCGATCATACGCCCCGGCTCATGGCGCGTCATGGGGCCGGGCGTGTGATGTTCGCCGTGCGCGGGCCGGGGGCGCCGCATTGTGCCGTGCTTTCCGACGGCCTCCCTCCCGCGTCCCCGGGGTGCGCCGGCACCGGAGCGCAACGGGGTTAACGGCCGCACCCCGAAGTTGCCCGAGCATACCCTTGGGGGTATAGTTCGCGGTCATGACCGCAAAGCCCTCCACCCCCGGATCCGCCGCCCCGACGGCCGCGGACGAGAAGAACGCCGTCGCGCCCGTCGGCAAGCCCGACGCCCCCGCCACGCCCGACGCCCCGGCCACCCGCCCCACCCTCATGGACAAGCTGCGGGTGACCCCGCTGCCGCTGTTCGCCACCGTGATGGGCACCGGCGGCCTGTCGATGGCGTGGCGCCGCGCCCACGAGACGCTGGGCACCCCATCGTTCATCGCGGACGCGCTGTTCTGGTTCGCCGCCGCCGTGTACGTTGCGCTGCTCGTCGCCTACGGCGTGCGCATCTCCAACCGGGAGCGGCTGCTGGAGGACCTGCGCCACCCGATGAAGATCACCTTCCTCACGGCAATCACCGTGTCGCTGGTCATCCTGGCCACCGCCGGCCGCCCCGTGCTGCCGGGCGCCCTGGTGGACGGCATGTGGTGGGTCGGCGCCGTCGGCCACCTCGCCGGCATGCTGCTGACCATGCGCATGTGGATCAACCCCCGCATCACCCTGGATCACGTCACGCCGGCGTGGTTCATCCCGGTGGTCGGCAACGTCCTGGTGCCGCTGGCCGGCGTGCCTCTGGGGCACCCGCGGATGAGCGCGTTCAGCTTCTCCATCGGCATCATCATGTGGCTGGGCATCCTGCCGATCGTCCTGCTGCGCCTGTTCGTGCACAAGTCGATGCCGCCGAAGTTCCTGCCCACGGTGCTGATTCTGGTGGCCCCGCCGGCCGTCGGCTCCGTCTCCGCGCTGACCCTGTTCGGCGACCTGGACAACCCGTCGCTCGTCGGCGGCGCGCTGCTGTCCACCGCCGGCGCGTTCCTGATGCTGGCGCTGACGATGCTGCCGGAAATCACCAAGCTGCCGTTCAACATCCCGCACTGGGCGATGTCGTTCCCCCTGGCCGCCATGGCCGCGGCGACGCTGCTGTTCTCCGACGCCGTCGGCATCCTGTTCCTGGCCGTGTCCTCGATCCTCATCGCGTGGCTGTGGGGCATGACCATCGCCGCCATCGCGAAGGGCGGGATCTTCGTCAAGGAGTAGGGCTCGTTCCTAGCCCATCCATTCGTCGGCGATGCGGCCCTGGTAGCCGAGGTCGCGGAGCCGGTCGAGCCAGCGGTCGATGGGCGCCTCCCCGGTGCCGGGTGCTCCCCGGCCCGGGGAGTCGGCGATCTGCACGTGGTGCGGCAGGGGTTGTTTTCCGGCGGCGACGTCGTCGAGCCAGGCGTCCACGTCGACGTCGAGTTCCGCGAGGTGGAAGAGGTCGAGCAGCAGCCCGGCGCCGGTGCCGCGGCACAGGTCGACTGCGGTCCACGGGTCGCGGACGGGCAGGTCGGGGTTGCCGGACAGGGGCTCGACCAGCGGCGTGAACCCGGGCAGAGCGTCCGCGATGGCGCGCAGGTTGCGGCGCTGCGCCGCGGTCACCTCGGGTCCACCGGCGCCGGGGAGGGTGTTGCCCATCGACACGCCGGTCAGGTCCATGAGTTGCCGGATGGCGCGGATGTGGCCGTCGGAAAGCGCGCGCTCGTGCAGCACCCCGCGCTCGCCGGCGGCCATGTCGCCCGCCCACAGGTTGATGGCCACCAGGCGCACGCCCGCCTCGTCGACGTTGCGGGCGAAGTTCTCCACCTCGCTTTCCGACGGCTCCTCCCCCGCGAACGGCCACCAGAACTCGACCTCGCGGTAGCCGGCGTTGGCGGCGGCCTGCGCGGCGTCGGCGACCGAGAAATCCGGGAAGAGGATGGAGCAGTTGGCCACGTGGTCGGGGCCGTGCGGGGCGGGGCGGTCGGTGGGGGCTGGCGTCATGGTCGCCAGGGTAGACAACCTGCGGGGCCCGTCGTGGCGCGTGCCACAATGATGCGCATGAGTGACGGGATTGAGACCGGCCGCGTGGCCGTGGTGACCGGTGGCGGCGCGGGCATTGGCGCGGAGGTGGCGCGGGCGTTGGCCGCCGACGGGTGGCGGGTGCGCGTGTGCGGTCGGCGGGAGGGTCCGCTTGCCGACGTGTGCTCCGGCGACCCGGACCGCCTCAGCTGGGCGATCTGCGACGTGACGGACGAGGCGGCGGTCGGGCGGTTGTTCGGCGACGTGGTCGCGGAGTTCGGGCGGGTGGACGCCGTGGTGGTCAACGCCGGGGCGCCCGGGCCGACGGGAGAGCTCGGCGACCTGGACGCCGCGGGTTTCCGGGAGACGGTCGAGGTGAACCTGACCGGGGCGTTCCTCACCGCGCGGGCGGCGTTCCGGGCGATGCGGGACCAGGAGCCCGCGGGCGGGCGGATCATCTTCAACGCGTCGATTGCCGCGCAGACCCCGCGGCCGCATTCCGCGCCCTACGCCGCGTCGAAGGCGGGCGTCGCCGGGCTGGCGACGGTCACCGCCCTCGACGGCCGGCCGCACGGCATTTCGGTGACGCGCATCGACATCGGCAACGCCGCCACCGGGCTGCTCGACGGTTTCGGCGCCACGGCGGGCGCCCTGCAGGCCGACGGCTCCCGCGTCGTCGAGCCCACCTTCCCCGCCGCC
>DUOR01000475.1 GCA_012838715.1 Actinomycetales bacterium | reverse complement strand
TCGTGGCGCCGCTGGTGCTCCTCGACGAAGGTCTCGGAGTGCTCGGCGAGTGTCAGCATGGCGGGCACGGCCTTGGCCAGGCGCAGCACGTCGTCGGGGTCCATGGTCTGCACGATGCGGGCGATGATTTCGCCCCAGTGGGTGATCATCTGCTGCAGCAGGTCGGCGCCCGTGTCCGATACGTAGAGATCCTGGGCCCGCCGGTCGACCGCGTTGTGCTCCCGCTTGATCAGGTTGTTGTCCAGGAGGCGGCGCACCGTCGCCGAGACGTTGGACGGGCGGAGGAAACGCAGCCGCGCGATGTCGGAGACGCCGCAGCCCGGGTGAGTGGAGATGAAGTGCAGCACCTCCATCTCCGACTGGGAGATGTCCAGGCGCTGGTTGGGGCGTTCCCCGAGGCGCCTGGTGGCGGCCAGGAAGTCGTACAACCCGATGGCGATCCGTCGGATGTTCTCCTTGGTCTCGGCGTCGAAATCGGGGTTCAACGCCCGGTTGTCGGCGGAGGAAGCGGAAACCATGGTGTACCTTCCTTTCTCGTGTCCGGTGTTACCCGCGGGGGCCGCCGCGGACCGGAATCATTCCCCAACTATATATTCCCTCCAGAAAGTCGTGTACAGAATGCGCGTGGAAAATCCGGGGAGTGTCCCGCGGATCCCAGTCACCCTTTTGGCCGCCCTCGCCTTGGCGACGATGGCGGGCCCGCTGTCCATCGACACGTACCTGCCCGCTTTCCCGGTCATGGCGCAGGATTTGGGGACGACCGATCCGATGGTCCAGCTGACCCTGACCATGTTCATGGCGGGCATGGCGTTGGGGCAGTTCTTCATCGGCCCGATGTCCGATTCGCTCGGGCGGCGCCGCCTGCTCGTCGCGTCGCAGGTGCTCGCGGCGGTCGCGGCCTTCGTCTGCGCGTTGGCGCCGGACGTGTACGTGATGCTCGGCGGCCGGCTCGTGCAGGGCATCGCCGGCGGTGCGGGGGTTGTCCTGGCCCGCGCGGTCGTCGCGGATCTGGCCGTCGGAAAGCAAGCGGCGCGCGCCTTCTCGCTCATGATGATGATCAACGGCCTCGCCCCCATCCTCGCCCCGCTCATCGGCGCGGTGCTGCTGGGGCCGTTCGGCTGGCGCTCGATTTTCGTGTTCATGGGCGTGTTCAACGTGGTGGCCGCGGGGGTGCTGGCGGCGGTCGTGCGGGAATCGCTGCCGCCGGAGCGCCGCAGCGCCGGCGGCCTGCGCGGCCTCATCGCCGGCATCGCGACGGTGTCCCGCATCCCCGGTTTCCTCGGTTTCGCCGCGACGTTCTGGTTCGGCTTCGGCGCCATGTTCGCCTACATTTCGGGCTCGCCGTTCGTCATGCAGGGGCAGCTGGGTCTCGGCCCGGGCACGTACTCTCTGGTGTTCGCGGCGTCGTCCGCGATGATCGTGCTCGGCACCTTCGTCAGCGCGCGCCTCGCCGGCACGGTCGACCCCGCGCGCCTCCTCGCCGCCGGCGTCATCCTCCTGCTCGGCGGGTCACTGCTCCTGCTTGCCGACGCCCTTTTCGCGTTGACCCTGTGGATCATCGTTGCCCTGCTCATGGCGTGCATGTTCGGCATGGCGTTCATCATGGGCAACGCGACCGCCCTGGCCACGGGCATCGCCCGCGAACGCGCCGGCGCCGCATCCGCGATGCTCGGCGCCGGCCAGTTCGTCGTCGCCGGCGTCGTGTCCCCGATGGTCGGACTCGGCGCCAACGCCGCCATCACCATGGGCGCCGTCATGTCGGTGTCCGCGACCATCGCCCTGGCCGGCTACCTCTGGGCCGCCCGGGCCCGCGCGG
>DUOR01000474.1 GCA_012838715.1 Actinomycetales bacterium | reverse complement strand
GGTCGGACAGATCGCCGCCAACATCCGTCGTCTGCGGAAGGACGACCCCTACAAGGGCAAGGGCATCCGCTACGAGGGCGAGCAGATCCGTCGCAAGGTCGGAAAGACGGGTAAGTAATGAGCAACAGCAACAGCAACAAGCGCCTCCCGGTCGGCCGGGACATTTCCACGCGCCGCCGTATCGCGCGTGCCCGCCGCCACGCCCGCCTGCGCAAGAACATCCGCGGCACCGCCGAGACCCCGCGTCTCGTCGTGCACCGCTCCTCGCGCCACATGAGCGCCCAGATCATCGACGACACCGTCGGCCGCACCCTGGCCGCCGCGTCGACCCTGGACGCCGACATCCGTGGCGCCGAGGGCGACAAGAAGTCCCGCAGCGCGAAGGTCGGCGAGCTCATCGCCGCCCGCGCCAAGGACGCCGGCATCGAGCAGGTCGTCTTCGACCGCGGTGGCTACCAGTACCACGGCCGCGTGGCCGCGCTGGCCGACGCCGCACGTGAAGGTGGCCTGAAGTTCTAATGATGCTGCAGACCAATAAGTTCAACGGAAGGAACGCGTGATGCCGGGACGTGAACGGCGCGATGGCGGACGTGGCTCCGCCGACAACCAGAACCAGAACCGCCGCGACGATCGTCGCGACGGCGGCCGCGGTGGCCGTGACAACCGCCGCCAGCAGGACGAGCGCAACCAGTACCTGGAGCGCGTCGTCACCATCAACCGCGTGTCGAAGGTCGTGAAGGGTGGTCGTCGCTTCAGCTTCACCGCCCTCGTGATCGTCGGCGACGGCGAAGGCAACGTGGGCGTCGGCTACGGCAAGGCCAAGGAAGTTCCCGCGGCCATCCAGAAGGGCGCCGAGGAAGCTCGCAAGAACTTCTTCCGCGTCCCGATGATCGCCGGCACCATCACCCACCCGGTGCAGGGCGAGGCCGCCGCCGGCGTCGTCATGCTCCGTCCGGCCGCCCCGGGTACCGGCGTCATCGCCGGTGGCGCGGTCCGCCCGGTGCTCGAGTGCGCCGGCGTGCAGGACGTGCTGTCGAAGTCCCTGGGCTCCGACAACGCCATCAACGTCGTCCACGCCACCGTGGACGCCCTCAAGCAGCTGGTGCGCCCCGAAGAGGTCGCCGCCCGTCGCGGCAAGACCATCGAAGAGGTCGCCCCGGCCGGTATGCTCCGCGCTCGCGCGGGTCAGGGAGCGTGATTGACATGGCACTGAAGATCACCCAGATCCGTGGTACCGCCGGTACCAAGCAGAACCAGAAGGACTCGCTGCGCACCCTCGGCCTGAAGCGTCGGCACCAGTCCGTGACCCGTCCGGATACCCCGGAGGTCCGCGGCCTGATCAACGCCGTCCGCCACATGGTCGAGGTCGAAGAAGTGGCGGGGGAGTAGGTAAACCATGAGCGATCCGATCAAGCTCCACGATCTGGCGCCGGCCCCCGGCGCCAAGAAGGACAAGTTCCGCGTTGGCCGTGGTGAAGCTGGCAAGGGCGGCAAGACCGCCGGCCGCGGCACCAAGGGCACCAAGGCGCGCAAGCAGGTTCCGGCCGCCTTCGAGGGTGGCCAGATGCCGCTGCACATGCGTCTGCCGAAGCTGAAGGGTTTCAAGAACCCGGCGAAGGTCACCTACCAGGTGGTCAACGTTTCCGACCTGGCCCGTCTCTTCCCGGAGGGTGGCGACGTCACCGTCGCCGACCTGGTCGCCAAGGGCGCCGTGCGCCCGAAGCTGCCGGTGAAGGTGCTGGGCAACGGCGACATCGACGTGAAGGTCAACGTCACCGTCAACAAGGCCTCCGGCTCCGCGAAGTCGAAGATCGAGGCCGCCGGCGGTTCCGTCACCGAGGCGTAATCACGCTTCGCTGACGCGAGTCGTCCAGCGTTACACGAGGGCCGCGGGTGGTCCGGCATTGCGCCGGGCCGCCCGCGGTCCTTTTCGCGTGCCCGGGTGCTTTCCGACCCCGCGCGCCGCCGACCCGCTCCGCCCATGCGCG
>DUOR01000473.1 GCA_012838715.1 Actinomycetales bacterium | reverse complement strand
TCGACGGTGACGTCCGCGTCGTCGACGTCCGGGTGCTCGGCGTCGGCCGCGTCGGCATTGGGGGCTGCGTCGGTATCGGGGGCGGCGGCACCCTCGGCCGCACCTTCCGCGGCCCCCTGCGCGGCATCGCCCTGCTCGAGGGCGCCCGCGGGCTCACCCGCACCGGACTCGAGCTGGTTCCCGCCCTCGGACGCCATCTGGGCGCGGATTTCGGCGAGGCGCATGTCGGCGCTGGCGTCGGTGCCCGCGGCCTCAATTTCGGCCATGCGGCCGGCGGCGGAGTTCTCGGCGAGCTCCTGGGCGCCCAGGGCCCGCGCGTAGCGGCCCTCGATCTTCTCGCGGACGCCCTCGAGCGTGGGCACGTTCGGGTCGTCGGACACGCCCTGCATGCCGTCGAGGGTGCGGGAGGTCTGCTCCTGCATCTTCGCCTGGTCGGCCTGCGACTCCAGTTCGCGGATCTGGGTCTTCAGTTCCTCGAAACGCGTCTGCGACTGCTTGGCCTGCTGCTGCGCCTCCTCGGCGGCGCGGACGGCCTGGGCGTGCATTTCGGTGGTCTGCTCGATTTCGGTTTCGACGCTGACCAGCTGCGTGGCGAACACGCCGGCGGTCTGCTCGAACTCCGCGGCCTTCGCCTCTTCGCCGCCGGCTCGGGCGGCGTCGGCCTGCTGAACGGCGGTGCGCGCGTTGGCGGTGAGCTTGTCGCGCTCCTTGTTCAGGCGGGCGAGCTGCATCTCAAGCTGGTTGCGGTTGCCGATGACCGCCGCGGCCTGCTGCTGAATCTGCCGGTGCTGTTCCCGGGCGGCCTCGGCGGCCTGGTGGATCTGCACCTTCGGGTCGGCGTTGTCCTCGATCTTCTTGTCGAAGGAGGACATCATGTACTTCCAGCCCTTGCTGAACGGATTGGCCATGGCGCTGGGCTCCTTTCGGGTCGTCGGTAGCCGATCCTACGGAAGTCGCCCCGACTCGTCCGGGCGTTGGCGCGGGGGCCCGCGCTCCTACCCCAGGGGGCGCTATCGGGTGACGGTACGGGCCGCGTTGTAGTGTCAACACTCATGTTGACCCCGCGGTTCCCGGGCCGGCGCATCCTCGCCGCGTCCGCTTGCGCCGCCACCATCCTCGTGGCCGCGCCCGTTGCCGCACCTTTCGGTGCCCCTTCCCAGTTCCCCTCCGCCTCCGTCTCCGCCGCGGCCGTGACCGATGTCCGGGCCGCCGGCGACGACGATTCCGACGACCCCGCCATGCCGGAGCCGACCACCGCCTACGGCCGTGAAATCCAGGAGCGCATGGACGAGGTGACCGCCCGCATCGACGAGGACGGCGGCACAATCGGCATGGCGTTCATGGATCGCCAGACGGGCGAGATCGTCTGCAACGAGAATTGCCTGGAGCCCTTCCGCCTGGCGAGCCTGTCGAAGGTGTTCATCGCCGAGGTCGTCGGCTACACGAACTACACCCCGCCGCGGCGGGGCCGGTACGAGGCGGGCGACGGCGACATGCCGGTCGAGGGCAACCAGGACGCCATGCTGCGCGACGACATGATCCGGCTCTCGGACAACGAGGCCACGAACGCGCTGTGGGCGCGGTACGGGCGCACCGAGATCATCGAGAACGTGGCGGAACGCTACGGCCTGTCGGACGCCACCATCCCGAACGGCGATTGGGGCTCCTGGAGCACGTCGCCGCTGGACATGGTGAACTTCTTCGACGGCATGCTCGAGGGCGAGGGCGGCATGTCGGAGGTCGAGACCGACTACCTGGTGCAGCTGATGTACTCGCTGCCGCGCTACTCCTACGGCAATTCGGATCAGAACATCGGCCTGCGGGCGGCGCTGCCGGATGAGCGCATCGCCACGAAGGCCGGGTGGTACGACCCGCGCATCCGCACGTCGGCGGGTTTCTTCGGCGAGGACGACCGCTACGCGATCGCGGTGTTCGCCAGCCGCGTCTCCCCCGACGACTTCACGGAGGCCATCGCGGACGTATTCCCGGAGGGCCACGTCCTGCGCGACGGGGAGGACGAGGACGGGAACGCGACGTACGCGTTCGCCGGGGCCGCCGAAGGTGGCGGCGGGGCCGTCGGTTCGGCCAGCCTCCCGTGGATCGGCGGGATTCTCCTGGCCGCCGGCGCGGGATTTTTCATGGGGTGGGCGCTGCGCCGCCCGGGTGGCCGCGCCTGACCGTCGGACAGCGCGTGCTTGCCGACGGCGCCCGCGACCCCTTGGCCCGGTGCACCGGCCGGGCCCGGTGAGCGGCTAGTTCTGCTGCTCCTCGGCGTTCGCGGCCATCTGCGCCTCGATCTGGCGGCGGACGTCGTCCATGTCGAGCTCGCGGGCCTGCTTCAGCACGTCCTCGATGGCGGCCGGGGGCAGGGCGCCGGGCTGCTGGAAAATGAGGATGCCCTCGCGGAAGAGGAACAGGGTCGGGATGGACTGGATGCCCAGGGCCGCGGAGATCTCCTGGTTGGCCTCGGTGTCGAGCTTCGCGAACACGACGTCCTTGTGATCCTCGGAAGCCTTCTCGAAGATCGGCGCGAACTGGCGGCACGGGCCGCACCACTCGGCCCAGGCGTCAACGAGCACCATGTCGTTGTCCTGGATGGTCTGGGCGAAGGTCTCGTTGGTGATGTCGATGGTCGCCATGTCGGCTCTCCTCGTTCATTGGGGGCCGCGGGGAGTTCCCCCGCGGGTGCCGCGGGCCGGCACGCACGGATCAACGTGCACACCCCCGAGGGTATTCCACGGCGCATCGGCCGCGCACGTCGACCCGCCGCGGGCCGCCCCACGGCGCTGCCCCGGACGCTACCGGATGCGGACGATGTTGCGCTGCTCCCCCAGGCCATCGATGGCGACCCGGATCTCCTGGCCGTCGCGCAGGTACGTCTTCGGGTCCATCCCGTGGCCCACGCCGGCGGGGGTGCCCGTCGCGATGACGTCGCCCGGGTTCAGCTGGATGAACCGCGAAATGTAGGCGACCAGCGCGGCCGGCGGAAAGACCAGATCGGCGATCGGCGCGTCCTGGCGCAGCTCGCCGTCCACCCAGGTGCGCACCCGCGCCGAATCGGCGTCGAACACGTCCGGCGTGGCCAGCCACGGGCCGAAGGCGGAGGCGCGCTGCAGCGTCTTGCCCTGCAGCCACTGCTGCGTCGCGTACTGGGCGTCGCGCTGGGTGAAGTCGTCCATGATGGCGTACCCCGCGATGTGCGCGGACGCCTCCTCCTCGGAAACACGGTGGCACGTCGACCCGATGACCACGGCGAGTTCTCCCTCGTAATCCAGGGCGGCCGCGCCGTCCTCCGGCACCATCAGGTCATCGCGGGCCCCGGCCAGGGCGTCCGCGAATTTCGCGAACAGGGTGGGCACCTCGGGCCGGTCATGTCCCATCTCGTCGATGTGGGCCGCGTAGTTCAGGCCCACGCAGAACACCTTGCCCGGGCGGGGAATCAGCGGCGCGAACGCCCACCCCGTCTCCGGCACCACGCGCTCCGGCTCGAAGAACGCCCGGCCCCGCCCCGGCGCGCCCTGCTCCGGCCCACCGAAGGACGGCGCCCCGCCGGGCTCCTCACCGGAATCCGCGCCGGCGTCGGCGCCGACGATGCCGGCCACCGTCTCCCGCCAATCCGGCCGCTCCAGCAGCTTGCCGACGCACGTGTCGTCCAGCAGCACCGCGTACCCCTGGCGAATCACCGCCGCCCTCGTCGAACCGTCGTGCCGCAGCGTCGCCAGGCGCATCAGCGCTGCCCGTCCTTTCCGGTGGCGGCGTCCCGCCCATGTGCGTCATCCTTCTCCCCCGCCGCGGCCGGCTCGGCCGTTGCGGGGACGGGGAGGTTCGGCGTCGTCAAGCGAACCATCCACGGCGGGCGGACGAACAGCCACTGCCCGCCGGCCCTCACGATCAGCTTATGCAATCCCAGGCACAGCACGGCGGCGACGACCGCCGCAACGACCGGCTGCAGCGGCAGGCCCGGGTCGGCCGGCAGGATGAGGTCCAGCACCAGCACCATCACCGACAGCACCGGGATGTGCATCAGGTACACCGGCAGCGTGCGCCGGCCCAGCGCCTCGAACGGCTTGACCACCACGCTGTTCTGCAGCAGCGCCATGATGTTGACCATGGCGAAGATGCCCGACACCGACAGGAACAGGCGCACCAGGCCCTGGTTGCCGTCGTTGAACGTGGGGAACGTCAGCTGCACCCACGTCGCCACGGCCAGGTACGCGCCGACGGAGGCGACGAGGGACCACACCGGGCGCCGCAGCGTCATGCGGAAAATCCACGGCGCCGCGTACACGCCCAGCACGTAGAACACGTACATCTGCGCCACGAAGTCCCACGACCAGCTGACGCCCTCGAACGGCCCCGACACGTTGATCACGGCGGCAACGAGGAGCTGCAGCACGGGCGGCACGTGGCGGGTGGCCTTCGTCAGGATCGCGAAGAGGCACAGCGCCCACAGGAACCACAGGTACGACGACGGTTCCATCGTCGCGTGCAGCGAGTTGTACAGCAGCGAATCCCAGTTCCCCGGGTCCGCGATCGCCGGCGGCGCGCGCACCCCGATCTCGCTGACGTGCGTCTGCGGCAGCAGCGCGTTGACCAGGTCCCGGATGGGCACCCACAGGACGTACAGCCAGACCATCACCCAGATGCGGCGGTTGGCCAGCTTCGTCCAGTTCTCCGACAGCGCCTTCGCGGCGAACAGGCCGGACAGGAGGAAGAACAGGGGCATGCGGATGGGGCCCAGAAAGAAGTTCACGCTGGACCAGATGCCCGTCGTGTACCCGTGGCTGCCCAGCGTGGTGATGGAATGCCCGAGGACGACCAGCAGGATGCAGAGCCCCTTGGCGGAGTCCACCCAGTTCACGCGGGCGGGTTTGGCGCGGGTGGCGCCCCCCCGTCTCGCGAACCGCGATTTCCGCCATGGTCTCCCCTTGTGTTCCCGTGTGCTTCCCGTGTCGTTCCGGCCATTCCGGTTCGCGGGCCGCCCCCATTGGACGGCCGCGCGACGGCCATCGGTGGTCCCGATGGCGCAATTTGGCACAGTTTACCCGCCGCGGTATACCCCCGGGAAAACAGTGATCCTCGACACCCCCTGGCCAGACGGCATTTTCACCGCTTTCCGACGAGGGTGCCGCGGTTTCCGGGCGACGCTCGGCGACCCGCCGCCGAACGCCGGCGGCGGTCCCCCGGCGGCCCGCTAGAACTCGGCCGCGAGATTGACGAACCGGGAGTAGTGCAGCTGGTTGGCCACGGTCACGGTACCAATGGGGCCACCACGGTGCTTGGCGAGGATGATGTCCGTCTCGCCCGCGCGCTCATGGTCCGCCTCCTGGGAGTCGGGGCGGTACAGCAGCATGACCATGTCAGCGTCCTGCTCCAGCGAACCGGACTCGCGGAGGTCGGCGACCTGCGGCTTCTTGTCGGTGCGGGACTCGGGGCCACGGTTCAGCTGGGAGATGGCCACCAGCGGCACCTCGAGCTCCTTCGCCAGCAGCTTCAGCTGGCGGGAGAACTCGGAGACCTCCTGCTGGCGGGATTCGACGCGCTTGCCGGAGGACATCAGCTGCAGGTAGTCCACGACGATGAGGCCGAGGTCGTACTTCTGCTTCAGCTGCCGGGCCTTCGCGCGGATCTCCATCATGGTGAGGTTCGGCGAGTCGTCGATGAACAGCGGGGCCTCGCGGATCTGCTCGGTGCGTTCCACGAGCTTCTCCCAGTCGCTGGCCTCCAGCTTGCCGGAGCGCAGCGCCGACATGTCGATGCTGGTCTCCGCGGAGAGCAGTCGCATCATGATCTCGATCTTCGACATCTCCAGCGAGAAGATCGCGCTGGTCGTGCCCTTCTGGATGGACGCCGAGCGCATGAAGTCGAGGGCGATGGTGGACTTGCCGACGCCCGGGCGCGCGGCGACGATAATCATCTGGCCGGCGTGCAGGCCGTTCGTCAGCTCGTCCAGGCGGTGGAACCCGGTGGGCACGCCCTGGGCCAGGCCGCCCTGCTGGGAAATCAGCTCGATCTCCTCGAGCGCGGGGTCCATGAGCTCGGACATGGACGCGTAGTCCGTCTTCTCGTCGTCGCGGCCGACGCCGAAGATGAGCTGCTGCGCCTGGTCGACGAGCATCTCGGGCTCGGAATCGTCGGCGCCCGCGAAACCGAGCTGCACGATCTGCGTGCCCGCCTCGACGAGCCGGCGGATGGTCGCCTTCTCCGCCACGAGCTTCGCGTAGTAGTGCGCGTTCGCCGCGGTCGGCGTCATGTAGATCATCGTGTGCAGGTACGGCGCGCCGCCGCAGCGCTCCAGGTCGCCCTGCCGTTCGAGGCGGCCCGCCACGAGGATCGGGTCGATCTCGGAGGATTCGCCGTACAGGTGCAGGATCGCGTCGTAGATGGCCTGGTGCGCCGGACGGTAGAAGTCCTCCGGCTTGAGCAGCTCGTAGACGTCCGCGATGACGACCGGGCTCATCAGCATGCCGCCGAGGACCGCCTGCTCGGCCTCGATGTTGTGCGGCATCGTGCGGCCGAAGTCGACGCCGGCGCCGCTGGCGGCGCGCATGCCGCGCTCGCGGTCGCCGCCCGGC
>DUOR01000472.1 GCA_012838715.1 Actinomycetales bacterium | reverse complement strand
GCCGCCGCCGCGGGCACCGCAGCCGCGGGCACCGCAGCCCCCGCCACCGCCGCCACCGCCACCGCAGCCCCCGCCCCCGTCACCGTCCTGCTGGCCACCGACCACGGGGCGCAGCGCCGCCGGGTCCTGCGGGTCACCGTCGCCGACGGCCGCGTCGAGGCGACGGAGCTGTTGGGCACGCCGGACAGCGACGTCGACGAGTTCGTCATCAGCGAGGACCTGTCCACCGCGGCGGTGCTGTGGAACGCCAACGGGGTCTCCGCCCTCGAGTTGCTGACCCTCGGCCCGGAGCAGCAGGTGCTGGTGCGCCGGGCGGTGGAGCTGCCGGGCATGGTCGCCTCCGCCATGACCATCACCGACGACGGGGAACTGCTGTCGCTGACCGTGGAGGGCCCGAACCTCCCGCCGACCGTCGAAATCCTGCGGACCTCCACCGGAAAAATCGAGCCGCTCGACCCGGAGCGCACGCGCCGCATCGCCGAGCGGTCGCAGGAGAACTACATCCCGGAGCTCGTCCACTACGTTGCGCGCGATGGCCTGGAGTTGTCGGGATGGCTGTACCACGGCGTCGGAAAGCACGGCGACGGCGGGACCGGCGGACGCGGCGGCCCGCAGCCGACGTACATCCACCTGCACGGCGGGCCGGAGCTGCAGTCGCGGCCGGTGAACCACGACATCCTCACCGCGCTGGTCGATTCGGGCGTCACCGTGTTCACGCCGAACATCCGCGGTTCGTCGGGGGCGGGGCGGTCCTTCCTGCACGCCGACGACCGGTACGGGCGTTTCGCCGCGATGGACGACGTCGCCGACACCGCGCGCTTCCTCGCCGACGCCGGCATCGGCGACCCCGCCCGGATGGTGCTGGGCGGCCGGTCCTACGGCGGGTTCCTGTCGCTGCTCGTCGCCGCGCGCTACCCGGGGCTGTTCCGCGGGATCGTCGACGCGTGCGGGATGACCAGCTTCGACACCTACTACCGCTCCACCGAGCCGTGGCTGGCGTCGGCGGCGTACCCGAAATACGGCTACCCCTTCCACGACGCCGAACTGCTGCGGGAGGTGTCCCCGCTGGCGCGCGCCGACCACATCAGTGACCCGGTGCTGTTCCTCCACGGCGAATGGGACACCAACGTGCTGGAACGCGAATCGCTGCAGATGCGCGACGCCCTCGGCGCCCGCGGCGTGGCCACCCGGTTCCTGCGCGTGCCCGGCGAGGGCCACAAGTTCGTGCGCCCCAAGTCCCGCCGCCTCATCGCCGCGGAGCTGCTGGACTTCCTGGTGTCCCTCGGCGTCATCGCCGAACCGAACCTCGCGCTCCTCGACGAGCGCATCGCCGACATGAAGGCCGGCGCCCTCGGCGTCGAGGACTAGCGGGCGAGGGGCGCGTCGTACGCTACGACGGTGACCAATTCGCCCGAACCCGCCGCCCCCATCGGCTCCGCGGCCCGCGCCGACCCCTTCTGCCACGTCCTGTTCGCCAGCCCGCAGATTCCGCCGAACACGGGCAACGCCATCCGCATGTGCGCGGGCAGCGGCGCGGCGCTGCACCTGGCCGAGCCGCTGGGCTTCAACTTCGACGAGAAGCACGTGCGGCGGGCGGGCCTGGACTACCACGACCTCGCGGAGGTGCACGTCCACCCGTCCTTCGACGCCGCGCTGACCCACCTCACCGGGGTGCCGCTCGCCGAAGCGGGTGCGGGCGCGGGTGAGCTTGCCGACGGCCAGTCGGGCGGCGCCCCGGACCGCCCCCGCGTGTTCGCGTTCACGGCGCACGGCGGGAGTTGGCACACGGACGTCGAATACCGGGTGGGGGACGTGCTCCTGTTCGGGCCGGAGCCGACGGGCCTGTCGGAGGAGGCGTTGGCGGACCCGCGCATCACGGAACTCATCCGCATCCCGATGATCCCGGGGCGCCGCAGCATGAACCTGTCGAACGCCGCCGCGGTGGCCACCTACGAGGTGTGGCGCCAGATGGGTTTCCCGCAGGGGAAATGACGACGGGGGTGCGGCCCTTTGCCATACTGGAGGCCATGACGGCGACGAAGCTTGACGGCAACATGTACCGCGACGAAATTTTCGAGGACCTCGCGGCCCGCGTGACCCGGCTGAAGGACAACGGCGTGACGCCGGGTCTGGCCACGGTGCTCGTGGGCGATGACCCCGGCAGCCACTCCTACGTGAAGATGAAGCACAAGGACTGCGAGCGCATCGGCATCAACTCGATTCGCCGCGACCTCCCGGAGGAGACCACCCAGGAGGAGCTCGAGGCGGTCATCGCCGAGCTGAACGCCGACGACGCCTGCACCGGCTACATCGTGCAGCTGCCGCTGCCGAAGCACCTCGACGAGAACCGCATCCTGGGCCTCATCGACCCGGACAAGGACGCGGACGGCCTGCACCCGGTGAACCTGGGCAAGCTGGTGCTCAACGAGCCCGCGCCGCTGCCGTGCACCCCGAACGGCTGCATCCACCTGCTCCGCCGCTTCGACGTGGAGCTCGCCGGCGCGAAGGTGT
>DUOR01000471.1 GCA_012838715.1 Actinomycetales bacterium | reverse complement strand
GCCGCGGACGCGGGCGAGGGAACCCGCATCGACATGGACGACGACCCCGCCACCGGCGCGGCCGCCCAGGCCCTCCTGCACCGGGCAGCCCGCGCGGGACTGGACGTCACCCTCGGCTTCGTCGACCGCAACGGCCGGGCCGGGCGGCGCCGCGTCCGGCCGGTCACCGTGTCCGGCGGTCAGGTCGACGCCGTGGACCCCGCCACCGGGCAGGTCCTCCGCTTCCTCCTGCACCGCGTCACCGAGGTCGTGCTGGCGGAGTAACCCGGCGCACCTCGACGGGGGCGGGCAACAGGGCCATAATGGTGTTTTGCCCCATTTCGGCCCGCTTCCCAGAAAAGGTGACTGCCCATGTCCTTCGGCGACGGTCCGCTCATCGTCCAATCCGACAAGACCGTGCTGTTGGAAATCGACCACGCCGACGCCGACGCGGCCCGCGCCGCGCTGGCCCCCTTCGCGGAACTCGAGCGCGCCCCGGAGCACATCCACACCTACCGGATCACGCCGCTGGCCCTGTGGAACGCCCGCGCCGCCGGCCACGACGCCGAGCAGGTCGTCGACGTGCTGGAACGGTACTCCCGGTTCCCGGTGCCGCAGGCGCTTCTCATCGACGTCGCCGAGACCATGGACCGGTTCGGCCGGCTGACCATCTCGAAGCACCCGGCCCACGGCCTGGTGCTCTCGGCGACTGACCCCGCGGTACTGGCGGAGGTCACCCGGCACAAGAAGATCCGCCCCATGCTCGGCGAGCGGATCGACGACGACACCTGGACGGTGCACCCCTCCGAACGCGGCCGCATCAAGCAGGAGCTGCTGAAGGTCGGTTGGCCGGCGAGCGACACCGCCGGTTACGTCGACGGTGAGGCGCACCCGCTGGAGTGGATCGGCGAGCACGAGGAATGGACGCTGCGCGACTACCAGCGACACGCCGCCGACTCCTTCCGCGAGGGCGGCTCCGGCGTCGTCGTCCTGCCCTGCGGCGCCGGCAAGACCATCGTCGGCGCCGCCGCGATGGTCGACGCCCAGCGGACGACGCTGATCCTGGTCACCAACACCGTCGCCGGCCGCCAGTGGCGCGACGAGCTGCTGCGCCGCACCTCCCTCACCGAGGACGAAATCGGCGAGTACTCGGGTGAGCGCAAGGAGATCCGGCCGGTCACCATCGCGACGTACCAGGTGGTCACCCGCAAAACGAAGGGCGAATACCGGGCGCTGGAGCTGTTCGACTCCCGCGACTGGGGCCTCATCATCTACGACGAGGTGCACCTGCTGCCGGCGCCGGTGTTCCGCATGAGCGCCGACCTGCAGTCCCGCCGCCGACTCGGCCTGACCGCCACCCTCGTCCGCGAGGACGGCCGCGAGGGCGACGTGTTCTCCCTCATCGGCCCGAAGCGCTACGACGCCCCCTGGAAGGACATCGAGGCCCAGGGCTGGATCGCGCCGGCCGACTGCGTGGAGGTCCGCGTCACCCCGACCGAATCCGAACGGATGGTGTACGCCACCGCCGAAGCCGCCGACAAGTACCGTCTGGCGGCGACGAGCGCCACGAAGGTGCCCGTCGTCAAGCAAATCCTCGCCCGCCACGAGGGTGAGCCGACGCTCATCATCGGCGCGTACCTGGACCAGCTGGAGGAGCTCGGCGAGGCGCTCGGCGCGCCCGTCGTCGACGGCAAGACCCCCAACAAGCGGCGCGAGGAACTGTTCAACGCGTTCCGCTCCGGCGAGGTGACCACCCTGGTCGTGTCGAAGGTGGCGAACTTCTCCATCGACCTGCCCGAGGCCTCCGTCGCCGTGCAGGTGTCCGGCACCTTCGGTTCCCGCCAGGAGGAGGCCCAGCGCCTCGGCCGGCTGCTGCGCCCCAAGGCCGACGGCGGCGGCGCCATCTTCTACTCCGTGGTCACTCGCGACACCCTCGACACCGAGTACGCCGCCCACCGGCAGCGCTTCCTCGCCGAACAGGGGTACGCCTACCGCATCGTCGACGCCGACGAATACCTCGGCCCCCGCCTGCCCGGCGATACGCTGGACGACTGAGACGACGTCCGGCGCCGCGTGGCACGGCGCGTGCCGGCGCCGCCCGGATTGACGCGCGACGCCACGTGGCACGCAGCGTGCCGACGCCGCTTGCCGGCGCCGCTTGCCGACGAGCACCCCGACGACCCGCCCCACTACAAGGAGACCGCCCCGGTGGCACAGAACTTCAGCTTCACCGTCGACCAGACGCACAACAAGGAGAACAACGAGTACTTCCGCGACGGGCGGCGACTGCGCCTGTCCGCCATCATCATGACCGTGCTGGCCCTCGCCGGCGCGGCCGGTTCCCTGTGGCTGTTCGGCACCGGCGCGGTGGGCATCGTCCTGGCGGTGCTGCTCGTCGCCTTCGCCGCGATGTGCGTCTTCGTCGCCGTGAAGCTCCCCGGAGCCACCGGCTCCCCGCAGGAGGTCTACGACCGCTGGCCGCTGGCCCCCGCGATGATCGCCCAGGTCGACGAACGCACCATGGTGCTGATGGCCCTGGTCAACGCCAACATGGACGAGACGGGCACCCCGCAAAAGGCGCTGGCGACGCGCACCATCATGAAGGTCTCCGGCGTCCCCCGCCGCGTCGGCGCCCGCGTCCCCGCCGTCGGCGTCGCCGGCCGCCACCGCGGCAACGCCGACGCCTGGGAGGAAATCACCCCGGTGCCCATCGGCTGGGCCACCAAGGACAGGAAGACCGTCCGCGAAGCCGAGCGCGCAATCCCCGAAGGTGATTGGCAGCTGCTGCAGGCCAACCTGGATCGCGTCGACGACGTCCGCTCCACCAAGTTCGACCTGCTGATGCTCTAGTTCCCGGCGCCCGGGCGCGGGCCCCAGTTCTCCTCGTTGGCGCGGTCGACGGCGTCCTTGTCGTACTCGCCGGCCGCCTCGGCGGGCAGCTCGCGCTCGGTGCCGGTCGCCGCGAGGATGTGGCGCGCCAGGTCCGTGATTCGGGCGCGCTGCACCGACGGCTGCGCCACGCCGTGCGTCGCCAGGTACTCGTCCAGCTCCGCGGTTCCCCCGGCCTCCCGCACCTTCTTCACCAGCTCGGGCGACCCCGCGACGGTCGTGTCGGCGGTGCCGACCTGGACGTAAACGTCGTCCAGGAAGGACACGTCGCCGAGCGCCGGCGACACCGCCGGGTCCGTCGGGTCCTCCGTGCCGAACACCGCGCGCAGCATCGTCTTCGACCGGCCGCGCAGATCCAGCGACGGCGCCGACAGCGCCACCGACGCCGGCCGCGGGGCGGCGCCGTCGCCACCCGCGAGCTGCTTCGCCGCGATGACGCAGGCGTGGCCACCGGACGATCGGCCCCACAGGACAATCTTCGATGCGTCGATCGGGGCGTCGGCAAGCACCGCGTCGCGCTCCCCCGCCGGCGCCGCGG
>DUOR01000470.1 GCA_012838715.1 Actinomycetales bacterium | reverse complement strand
GACGCCGAGGCCGCCGATCTGGTCGCCGGGTTCCTGCGCCTGCGGGATTGGGCGGCGGAGGTGTTCGCCTCCTCCTTCCCCCACTTCATGGACGCCAGCTTCGATTCGCCGCTGAACATGGTCGGCGATTCCGGCAGCGCCGGTGATTTGGGGCATCTGGCGCAGCTCGGTGCTTTCGGGAGCCTGGAACGCAAGGTGCGTTCCCTCCTCGGCGACGAGTTGCTGGCCCGGGTGTTCAGCTTCCAGGCACTGTACGCGGGCGTGGCCCCGGCGAAGGCGCGGGCGGTGTACGGCTGCATTTCGCACATGGATACGGGCATGGGCGTCCACTACCCCGTGTCCTCCGCCACCGGGTCCGGCATGGGCGCGGTGCCGGGGCTGCTGGCCGACGCGTTCGTCAAGGCCGGCGGCGAGCTGCGCCTGTCCACGCGGGTATCCGGGCTGCGCATGGCCGGTGACCGCGTCGCGGCCGTGCTTGCCGACGACGGGACGGCCATCGAGTGCGACGGCCTCCTCCCCACCGTCGACCTTCCGGTGGTCGAGCGTTGGCTCGTCGAGGCCGGGGCCGCGCCGCGGCGCCGACTGGTGAAGCCGCGATTTTCCCCGTCGGCCTTGGTCGCACACGGCGCCGTCCCCGTCGACGTGGCGGAGGCCTGGCCGCGCCGCCACCACCTGATTTCCTTCGGCGCCAAGTGGGGCGAAACCTTCGAGGAGATTTCCGCGCCCCGTGGCGGCAGCCTCATGTCGGACCCGTCGCTGCTGGTGACCCGCCCGGCGGTAACCGCCCCCGACCGCGTCGTCACCGACGCCGACGGCCGGGACTGGGAACCCGTGAGCGTCCTCGCGCCCACGCCGAACCTCGCGTCGGCCCCCGTCGACTGGGACCTCGTCGGCCCCGCCCACCTGGCGGAGATCACCGCACTCCTGGAGAGCCGCGGCCTGACCGGGATCGCCGCGGAATGGGCCGTCGGCAAGCTGGACACGCCGGCCACCTGGCTCGGGCAGGGCATGGGCGACGGCTCCCCCTTCGGCCTGGCGCACCTGTTCCGGCAGACCGGGCCGTTCCGGCCGCGCAACCTGTCGCCGCGGCTGCCCGGCAACGTCGTGCTCGCGGGGTCGACGACCGTGCCGGGCGTCGGCGTCCCCACCGTCATGCTGTCCGGGGCGCTCGCGTCCCAGCGATTCACCGGAGGCGCAGTGCGATGACCGCGAACGATTCCGCCGCAACCAAGGCCACCGAATTGCAGGCCACCGAACCGACGGGCACCGCGACCAAGGCCACCGAGCCGAATGCCGCCAAACCCAGGGGCGCCCGCCGCTGGCTGGCCGATCCCGCGCGGCTGGGGTTCCTCGGCGCGCTGCTGATCGCCATCGGCTCCTTCGGCGCCGGCGCCACCCGCTACCGCGGCGGCATCGTCGACGCGCTGGGGTGGGGCTGGATCACCTACGGGCACGGCTTCGCGTTGTTCGAGATCCTCATCTGGGTCGGCATCGTCGGCCTGCTCGCCGGGTGGGTCATCATCGGCCGGCGGGTGCTGTGGGAACAGCGCACCGACGGTGCGGTGGCCACGCACGGCGGGCCGCTGGGCGCGATGAACCGGGCGCTGCTGTGGTGGCTGGTGCCCCTGTCGCTGTCCGCGCCGATTTTCTCCCGCGACATCTACTCGTACCTGATGCAGGGCGCGATGATGCGCGACGGATTCGACCCGTACACCGAGGGCGCCGCCGCGAACCCCGGCCCGATGCTGCTGGAGGTCTCCGCCGACTGGCGCAACACCACCACCCCGTACGGGCCGCTGCACCTGGGCATCAACGAGGTGATCGCCCGCATCGTCGGCGACAACATCACCGTCGGAGTCATCCTGTTCCGGGTGCTGTGCGTCCTCGGTTTCCTGGCCATCGCCTGGTCGATCCCGCGCATCGCCCACCGCCTGGGCGCGGACCCGGCGCTGGCGCAGTGGATCGGCGTGCTCAACCCGCTGGTGCTGCTGCACCTGGTGGCGGGGCTGCACAACGAGTCGATCATGGTGGGCCTGGTGTCGCTGGCGCTGCTGGCGGGCCTGGCCATGCCGCGGGTGCGCGGCGCGGTCGTCGCGGCGGTGCTCATCGGCGTGGCGGTGTCGCTGAAGGCCACCGCCGTCATCGCGCTGCCGTTCATGGCGTGGATCGCGGTGACGCGGAAGGAGCCCGTCGACGGGTGGGCTTCGGTGCTCCGGCGCCTGCCCGCGGTCGTGGCGTTCGGCGCGGCGATGGCCGCGATCCTCGTGGCCGTGCTCGCCGCCGTCACCTGGGTGACCGGGTCCTCGTGGGGCTGGCTGACGGAAATCAGCGGCAACACGAAGGTCATCAACCCGCTGGCGGCGCCGTCGGCGGTGGCGGGCATCATCGCGGCGATCATGGCGTGGATCGACGACACTGTCGTGTTCAACTCCATCGTCGCGGTCACCCGCACGGTGTCCTCGATCATCATGGTGCTGGGCCTGGTGGTGTGCTGGTTCGTGTTCCGGCAGACGCCGCGCCGCAACGTCGCCGGCATCGTCGCCGCCTACGGCGTGGCCGTCGTGTTCAACGCGGTGGCGCTGCCCTGGTACTACGCCAGCCTGCTGACGCCGCTGGGCACGTTCCGGCCGCCGCGGTGGCTGGTGCAGGGCACGGTGCTGGCCACCCTCATCCTGTGCCTGAGCTTCTCCGGCGGCGGCAACAACCGCTTCTACGACGTCCCGTGGATGATCATCGTGACCGTCGGCGCCTGGCTGGCCATGAAGTGGCTGGTCAACGGCAGCATCCGGGGGCGCCTCCGGTGGCGCGGCCCGTGGCGGGAACCCGTTGGCCCCGGGGAATCCCGGGCGCCCCGCGGTGAACCCGCGGCCAGGGGTGCCGAGTGACCGCGCCGATGGCGTCCGACGCCGACTTCGCCGTCTGCCGCGCCATCTGCGAGCGCCACGGCACCACGTACGCCCTGGCCACGCGCCTGCTGCCGCCGG
>DUOR01000469.1 GCA_012838715.1 Actinomycetales bacterium | reverse complement strand
TCATCGCCCGCATCGTGCAGACCATGGACCCCGACGACGTGCTGCGCCTGGCCAAGGCCGTGCCCGCCATGCTGACACTCGCCGAGCACTCCGAGACCTTCGTCGAGGAGCACCAGCGGCGCCACGAAACGTTCTAGCGGGGCCCAGCCAGTACCAGCGGGGCCCTTTCGTGGGCCGCTACCCCAGCGGTTCGTAGTCCGGGGAGGACGCCTGCGCCCAGGAGCGCTTGGGGATGCGCCCGGCGCGGTACGCCAACCGGCCCGCGTTGACGCCGTCGCGCATGGCGGCGGCCATGAGCACCGGGTCCTTCGCCCGGGTCACGGCGGTGGCCAAAAGAACCGCCGAGCAGCCGAGTTCCATCGCGCGCGCCGCATCGGAAGCGGTGCCGATGCCGGCGTCGCAAATGACGGGGACGTCCGCGCGCTCGACGATCATCGCCAGGTTGTGCTCGTTCAGGATGCCCTGACCGGTGCCGATGGGCGCGGCCAGCGGCATCACCGCGGCGCAGCCGATGTCCTCCAGGCGCTTCGCCAGGGCCGGGTCGTCGTTGGTGTACGGCAGCACCACGAAGCCGTCGTCGACGAGCTGTTCGGCGGCGTCGACGAGCTCGACGGCGTCGGGAAGCAACGTGCGGTCGTCGGCGATGACCTCCAGTTTCACCCAGTTCGTGCCCAGCGCCTCCCGCGCCAGCCGCGCGGTGAGCACGGCCTCGCGGGCGGTGCGGCAGCCGGCGGTGTTGGGCAGCGCCTCGATGCCGAGCTCGTCGAGCAGGCCGATGAGGCCGGTGCCGCCGCCGGCGTCGACGCGGCGCATGGCCACGGTGGTCAGCGCGGTGCCGGAGGCCTTCAGCGCCTCACCGAGGACCTGCTGGTTGGCCGCGCCGCCGGTGCCCATGATGAGGCGCGAGGAGAATTCGCGGCCGGCGACGACGAGGGGGTCGGGGACGGAGCCGCCGGCGGTACCAGCGCCGCCGGGCGCGCCCGTATCCGTTTCGGCCACGGCGCTACCCGCCCTGCACGGCGTTGAGGATGTCCACGGCGGAGGCGCCGAGGTCACCGACGGTGGCGTCCCACTTGTCGCGGGGCAGCACCACGCCGTCGACGGCGACGGCGACGCCGCGGTCGTCGCCCGCCACGTCGGCGACGAGGTCGGCGATGGTCGTGCCCGCCGCGAGGTCTCGGTCGGCCCCGTTGACGGACAAGCTGATGGTCATGTCGCTCATGCGAGTCTCCCTGGGTTGGCGGGCGCGGCGTCCGGTAGGGGCGCGCCCTCGATTTCCGCCAGTACGGCGTCGGCGGTGATGGCCGCCAAAAGGATACCGTTGCGCCCGTGCCCGCAGGCCGCGATGACGCCTTCGCGCACCGTCCCGATGAACGGGGCGTTGTCCGGCGAGTACGGGCGCAGGCCCGCGGTGACCTCGGAGAAGGTGTAGTCCTCGATTCCGGGGAAGACGGTGGCGGCGTCGTCGAGAAGCGTGCGCGTGCCGCCGGCGGTGGGCGTCAGGTCGTGGCCGTGCTCGTACTCCGTGGCGCCGACCGCCAGCCCCCAGGTGCGGGGCACGAGGTAGCAGGGCCGGCCGTGGACGCGGGCGCGGATGGTGCGGTCGGGCCTGCTTTCCGACGAATCGCGCTGCCGCAACCGGAGCACCTCGCCCTTGACCTCGCGGATGGGCAGCCCCAGCAGGTCCTTCGCGCCGGCGCCGGCCGCGACGACCACGGCGTCCGCGCCGGTGCCCTCGCGCAGTTCGTCGACGTCGGCGACCTTGCCGTAGTCCCGTTCCACGCCGAGGTCGCGGCAGGCGCCGGCGAGCTTCGACAGCAGCTGCCGGTTGTCCACGCTCCATTCGTCGTCGCACACCATGGCGCCACGCAGCACCGGGGCCAGCGACGGTTCGAGGGCGCGCAGCTCGCGGCGGGTGACCGGGCGGAGGACGCCCGGGTAATGCGCCTCGGTGGTCTCGGCGATGGAGGCCACGTCGGCGGCGTCGGCGGCGTCGACCCCGGCGAGGACGGTGCCCTTGCCGGTGAGGATGCCGGAACGTTCCGCGGGCACGCCCTCCAGATCCTCCAGCAGCGGCAGCCAGCGGCCCAGCGACGCGGCGCCGAGGTGGAGCATGACCTCCTCCCCCGGCCACGCCTCGGTGTACGCGCCGAACATGCCGCCGGCGACCCAGCTGGGGCCGGTGGCCTCGTTGGTGGCGTGCAGGCTCACCCGGTGCCCGGCCAGCGCCAGGCGGAACGCGGTGGTCAAGCCGATGACGCCCGCGCCGACGACGGCGACGTGCGCGGCCCCGGCCTTGTACCCGGACCCGGCTCCCGCCCCGGCCCCGGACCCGAATCCGGTGCGCGCGGTCACGAGACCGCCCCCTTCAGCGTGGCGGCGGTGGCGCGGAGGTTTTCGTCGGTGGCGGCGGCGGTCAGCGCCCGCACGACCACGACCTTCTCCGCCCCGGCCGCGGCGACCTCGGCGGCGTTGCCGGCGTCGACGCCGCCGATGGCGAAGAACGGCGGGCCGCCCTCGGCCGCCCGGCGCTCCGCCGCGTGGC
>DUOR01000468.1 GCA_012838715.1 Actinomycetales bacterium | reverse complement strand
CGGGCAAGTCCTTCCGCGCGGACCATCAGCGAGTGGAGCTGCGGCAGGTCGAGGGCGGCGTCGCCGGCGAGGTCGGGCTGACCGCGATCGGCGAGGTCGCGCAGCGCGTGCAGCCGGCGGTGGCGAACATCAACGTCGGCGCCGAGGGCATCGCGGGCATCGGCTCCGGGGTGGTCATCGACGAGGACGGCCACATCCTGACCAACAACCACGTCATCTCCCTGGCCGCGGATGATTCCGGCATCGAGATCACCGTCAACTTCGACGGCGACCCGGAATCCCGCGCCGTGCCCGCGGAGGTCGTCGGCCGCGACCCGATGACCGACCTGGCCGTGATCAAGGTCGAGGACGTCGACGGGCTGACCGTCGCCGAGCTCGGCGATTCGGATGCCGTCCAGGTCGGCGACAACGTCGTCGCGATGGGTTCGCCGCAGGGCCTCAACGGCACGGTGACCGCGGGCATCGTCTCCGCGAAGAACCGGCCGATCCGCCTGGCCGGCGAGGGCACCGACACCGACGGCGTGGCCGACGCGATCCAGACCGACGCCTCCATCAACCCCGGCAACTCCGGCGGCCCGCTGGTGGACATGCGGGGCGCGGTGATCGGCATCAACACGGTCATCTACACCGAGTCGGGTGGTTCGCAGGGCCTGGGCTTCGCCATCCCCATCAACATGGCGGCGCGCATCGCCGAGCAGCTCATCGCCGGCGAGCAGCCGGTGCACCCGACCATCGGCGTCACCGCCCGCACGTCGACGAACGGTGCGCTGGCGGGCGCCGAGGTCGCGACCGTCGTCGACGGGGGCGCCGCCGCCGACGCCGGCATCCGCGAGGGCGACGTCATCGTCGCCGTGGGCGACCGCTCCGTGGCCTCCGCCGATGAGCTGACCGTCGCGGTGTGGAGCGCTGGGCCGGGGGAGCCGGTGCCGGTGACCATCGTCCGCAACGGGCAGCGGATGACCCTCGACGTCACGCCCGCGGGGTAGTTCCCCGCCCGCCGTCCGCGGCACCCTCCCTTGCTTTCCGACGCGCTTGCCGACGCACATGTCGGCGTCGCCGTGACCCTGGCCCGACGTCCCCGCGTGCCGACGATCGGATTCTGCGCGATTGGTCTTGTGCGGCTAAGGTTGTGACCCGTGTTCTCGAATGTCGGCTGGGGAGAAATCCTCCTCATATTGATCGTCGGTCTGATCCTCATCGGACCCGAGCGGCTCCCGCAGCTCATCACCGATTTTCGGGCGATGGTTCTTGCGGCCCGCACCGCGATCGACGATGCCCGCGAGAGCATCACCGGCGAGTTCGGAGATGATTTCGACGAGCTCCGCAAGCCGCTCGGAGAGCTGGGCGACCTGCGGAAGCTGAACCCGCGGACCGCCATCACCCGCACCCTTTTCGAGGGCGACGACACCTACCTCGACTTCCTCTCCGGCAAGCCCGCCGCCGGTACCGGTTCGGCTGACGCCGCCGGTGCCGCGGGCGCTGCGGGTGCCGCCGGTGCCGCGGGTGCG
>DUOR01000467.1 GCA_012838715.1 Actinomycetales bacterium | reverse complement strand
GGTGCGCCAGCACCTCGTGGGCGGTCTTCTTGGCGATGGCGGCGCGCGGGTCGTAGGACTTGTACACGCGGTGGCCGAAGCCCATCAGGCGGACGCCCGGCTCCTTGTTCTTGACGCGGTTCATGAAGTCGGTCGCGTCGCCGTCGTGGTTGTTCTTGATGTCCTCGAGCATCTCCAGGACGGCCTGGTTGGCGCCGCCGTGCAGCGGGCCGGACAGGGCGTTGATGCCCGCGGCGATGGAAACGAACATGTTGGCGCCGGAAGAGGCGACCATGCGCACGGTCGAGGTGGAGCAGTTCTGCTCGTGGTCGGCGTGCAGGATGAGCAGCTTGTCCAGGGCGTCGACCAGGATCGGGTCGACCTCGTACTTCTCGGACGGGAAGCCGAACATCATGCGCATGAAGTTCTCGCGCGCGTTCAGGGAGTTGTCCGGGTAGAGGTACGGCTGGCCCTTGGAGGCACGGTAGGCGTACGCGGCCAGCATCGGGACCTTGGCCATGAGGCGGGCGGTCGCGAGCTCGCGCATCTCCGGGTTGGAGGGGTCAAGCTCGTCCTGGTAGTAGGCCGAGAGGATGTTGACCGAGGAAGCCAGGGTGGCCATCGGGTGCGCGCCGCGCGGGAAGATGGAGAAGGCCTTCTTGAAGTCCTCGTCCAGCAGGGTGTGGTGGCGGATGTCGTAGTTGAACTTCTCCAGCTCCTCCTTGTTGGGGAGCTTGCCGTTGATCAGCATGTAGGAGACCTCGTTGAACGTGGCCTGCTCGGCCAGCTGCTCAATCGGGTAACCGCGGTGGCGGAGAATGCCGTTGCCGCCGTCGATGTAGGTAATCGCGGACGTCGTCGAACCGGTGGCGGTGTAGCCCGGGTCGAAGGTGGTCAGACCGGTCTCGGAGAGGAGCTTGCCAATCGCGATACCGTCGTTGCCCTCGGTGGAGTTGACGATGTCCATCTCGAACTCGCCACCGGGGTAGTGGAGCACGGCCTTGTTGTTCTCAGTAGCCACAACTTCCCTTTCGCTGAAATGTGTGTCGTTCAGACCATCCGGCGCTATGCCGGCCACGGCCCACACTATCCGGGCGACTTCTCGCGCGCCCAAACAGCATCCCGATGCGGATGGCCCGGGCGAAGCTCTTCGCCCGCTTCACATCGGAACCCGGCCGAGACACGCTCAACCGCCAGCAGTGGATTGGGACACACTTTAGCAAATGATGTGAGGGGCACAACACCCTTACCCCCGCCGCACACAGCCCCCGAAACCCCTCCAAAGAGTCTACCGCCCGGAATCCCGCAGGACAACACCGTCAACGCCGCTGTTCACGGCATTTCCTGAACCTGCCGGGGTTCATGGGCCGACCTGCGGCGACTGCATGGGAAAATACCCCGTTCCGCCCCGCCCCCAACGGGGGAGAGCATAAGGTTCCCCAGGAAACATGCACCGCCCGGACGCCTTCCCGCCCCGCCCAATTAGCACAATTGCCAATTCGCAACCTTCGCACTTGGCTAATTTTGCAAAGCAACATCGGTTAGGTTTCGGCGGCATCGGACGGGGACAGGGTCCGGGCCGTCCGCGCGACGCCGTCCCGTGACTTCCCCCGGCCGCCACCCGCGCCCGGGCGGGGCATTAAGGTTGGTGGGGTCCGACCCCCATGAAAGGTTGCGCCCATGAGCGATCAGTTCCCCTCCCTGCCCGCAGAATTCCTCCCCGGCGACGGCCGCTTCGGTTGCGGCCCCTCCAAGGTCCGCCCCGCCCAGATCCAGGCCATCGTCGACGGCGGCACCGGCATCATGGGCACGTCGCACCGTCAGCCCGCCGTGAAGAACGTGGTGGGCGAGGTCCGCGAGGGCCTGGCCGAGCTGTTCTCCCTGCCGGAGGGCTACGAGATCATCCTGTCCCTCGGTGGCGCGACCGCTTTCTGGGACGCCGCGACCTTCGGCCTCATCGAGAAGAAGTCGGCGCACCTTTCCTACGGCGAGTTCTCCTCCAAGTTCGCCAAGGCCGCCAAGCTGGCGCCGTGGCTGGACGCCCCGCAGATCATCGAGGCCGAGCCGGGTTCCGCCCCGGACGTCGTCGCCGGTGAAGATGGCGTCGACCTCATCGGTTGGGCGCACAACGAGACCTCGACCGGCGCGATGGTGCCGATCACCCGCCCGGAGGGTTCCGAGGGCCAGCTGGTCGCCATCGACGCGACCTCCGGCGCCGGCGGCCTGCCCGTCGACATGAACAACGCGGACGTCTACTACTTCTCCCCGCAGAAGTGCTTCGCGTCCGACGGTGGCCTGTGGCTGGCCGCGATGTCGCCGGCCGCCCTGGAGCGCATCGCGTCCATCAACGCCTCCGACCGTTTCATCCCGGAGTTCCTGAACCTGCAGACCGCGGTCGACAACTCCCTGAAGAACCAGACCTACAACACCCCGGCCGTCGGCACGCTGCTGATGCT
The DNA here is from genome assembly GCA_012838715.1 of Actinomycetales bacterium. Classification (GTDB taxonomy): domain Bacteria; phylum Actinomycetota; class Actinomycetes; order Mycobacteriales; family Mycobacteriaceae; genus Corynebacterium. Next base: position 781 of record DUOR01000467.1, on the reverse strand, counting down.
GGCCAACCAGGTCAAGTGGATGAACGACAACGGCGGCCTGGACGGCATGGTCGCCCGCACCACCGAGTCCTCCTCGCACCTGTACCAGTGGGCCGAGGGCCGCGCGGAGACGTCGCCGTTCGTTTCGGAGGAGGCCAAGCGCTCCCTCGTCGTCGGCACCATCGACTTCGCCGACGACGTCGACGCCGCCGCCATCGCGAAGACGCTGCGCGCCAACGGCATCCTGGACACCGAGCCGTACCGCAAGCTGGGCCGCAACCAGCTGCGCATCGGCATGTTCCCGGCCATCGATCCGGAGGACGTCAAGAAGCTGACCGGCGCCATCGACTGGATCCTCGACAACGGCCACGCGAAGGCCTGATCACGGTCCGAGCCATGCGCCGCAGGCGCTGAAACCGGCCCCGTCGCGCCGGTTTGACACGGCCCCCGCACACGCCGCATCCGCTGGATGCCCGCGGTGCGGGGGCCTCGTCGTTTAGCATGGGGACAGCAATGACGGCCATCCGAGGAGGTTTTCGCATGCGGGAACTGAAGCCCATCCAGGGCGGAGATGAGCCGGGCGTGCTCATCCTGGCCCCCATCGACGCCCCCGCCGAGGGGAACGGAACCGGGGACGGGGACGCCGCCACCGAACGCTTCCGGCTGCCCGTCACCGACGAGTTGCGCGAGCTGATCGCCGCCGCGTCGCCGGGCGGGGAGCTTTCCGACGCGCCCGCCGGCGCCCCGGAGGGCGCCGAGGTCGGCGCGCCGTCCGATGGGCCCGCGGATGCCGCGAAGTCCG
>DUOR01000466.1 GCA_012838715.1 Actinomycetales bacterium | reverse complement strand
CGGTGATGCGGGGGCCGGTTGGCTGGGCCTGGTTCGCCCTGGGTGTTCGCCGTATCGGCGGTGACGCGGCGCGGTCCGGGGAGTGGAGGCGCGGGCGTCGGAAAGCCGGGGGGGGGCTTAGGAGATGGTGATGCCGCGCTCTTCGAACCACGCGACGGGGTCGACGGCGTTGACGCCATCGGGGTGAATCTCGAAGTGCAGGTGGGTGCCGGTGGAGAAGCCACGGTTGCCCATGCCGCCAATCCACTGGCCGCCGGCGACGCGCTCGCCGACGGAAACGCCGAGGGTCTCGAGGTGGCCGTAGACGGAGATGGCGCCGTCGTCGTGGAGGATGCGGATCCACTGGCCGTAGCCCTGCGCGTCACCGGAGTCGATGACCTTGCCGGACATGACCGCCAGAATCGGGGTGTTGGTGCCGTTCGCGATGTCGATGCCCGAGTGGAAGGCGCCCCAGCGCGGGCCGAAGCCCGAGGTGAAGGTGCCCTCGGCGGGGCGGGAGACCTGCGGGGCGCGGGCCAGGCGGTCACGGAGGGTGCGCTGGAAGTTGTACTCCAGGGCGGTGGCCAGCTGGGTGTTCAGGTCCGACGCCGGGCGGAAGTCCTGCGCGGCCAGGATGGTCGGGGTGGTGGACAGCGTCTGCGGGGCCTGCTGGGCGCGCAGCTCGCGGTCGCCGTTGCCGTTGTCGTCGGCGGCGGCCGCGGTGGCGGCGCCGGACATGGACACGGCGGAAGAGGTCAGTGCGACCATCGCGATGCGACCCTTGATGGACTTGCCCTGCTTGCGGTGGGCGCCGGCCCGGCGTCGCACGATAGTCTCCGTCACGTCTACTCCCCTGTAATCACTTGGTAACTTTCAGGGCCCTTCGTGGCCCCCCTGCACGCAAAACGTAACCAGTCCGTTATGCAACGAGCGTAACGATAACGAATGGGGATCGGCGGAGCAAGCTGTTTGGTGCAAATCACGGAAATATGTGACGGGTGTCGCAATCGGCCCGTCGGGAAGCTCTCCCTGTTTTCACATAAGCCCCAGGAGGTATGGGCAATCACGCCCGTTACGTGACAGGTGGTGCGGGGAGGTAACCGACGGGGGTATTCGAGATGGACTCCCGGTTCGTGGCGCGCCCTCCGTCGTGCCGCCGTGACCAATCCGGCGGGCGCGATAGTCTCGGATGCGTGAAACCGGGTCGATCCGGTGCTCGCCGAGCAATCGGCGGGTACCGCAATTCGGCCGCGCCAACCGTATGCCTTATATATACGGGGATCGCCGGTGGGTCGCCCGACCATGTGCCGGGAGGTCCGCCGCGGCTCCCGCGCCCCTCGCGAGGTGCGCGGGAGCGGGCGCAACCCGCTGGACCGCACCGGGACAGCGCCGAACCGCACCGATTCGAACCGACACCGCATCAGCCCGCAAGGCATGAGCCCGAAAGGACGGCCAACGAAGTGAGTGACGCCAATCCGCGCAAGCGGGGCCAGGGCCGAGGCAAGCGCCGCACGGACTCCGGTCCGCGCACCGGGCCGTCGTCGCGCGGCCGCCGG
>DUOR01000465.1 GCA_012838715.1 Actinomycetales bacterium | reverse complement strand
TACGCCCCGGCCCCCGCCGGACCGGCCCCGGCGCCCGCTCCCGCACCGGAGGTCAATCCCGTGGATGAGGCCGCACCGGCGGTAGACTGACGCCCGCAACAGACCACGGTCCCCGACCGTGGGACGTAAACCGCAGGCGCAACGCAGAAGGCCCGAGGCATGATCCGTTCCACTGACGACCACCGCGATCCTGGTTACGACCGGGACCGCGGTGGTCGGCGTATCCCGGTCGAATCCGGGAACCGGCCGACGCCCCGGCGCAACCGGGCCCTGGCCGCCTCCGACCGGATCGAGACGTCCGAGAAGTCCTTCGCCAAGCGCCGCCGCATCGTCGAGATCATCGGCCTGATCCTGGTGATCATCCTGGTCACCCGCCTCGGCTACGTGCAGCTGTACGCCGGCCCCGAGCTGTCCGCGCAGGCCCAGAGCCAGCGCACCGTCGAGATCGTCGAGGCCGCGCGCCGCGGCGAAATCACCGACCGCAACGGCGCCTCCCTGGCCTTCACCATGGAGGCCCGCTCCATCACGGTGCACCCGTCGAGCCTGCGCGCCCACATCGACGAAGGCCACCGGCTGTGGCCGGACGAGTACGAGCCCTACGAGGAGCGGCTCGAGATCATCGCGGACGCACTCCCGGACATGCTGGACGTGCCGGACCTCGACGACCGGCGGGAAAACGAGGGGCGACGTCGGCAAGCGGCCGAGGAGCCGGAGGAAGTCGGCGTGCGGGACACGCCCGGCGGAATCAGCTCCGACGAAATCCTGGAGAAGCTGCGCAACGAGGAATCCTCCTACGAGGTGCTCGTCCGCAACGTCGACCCGGACAAGGCGGCCGCCATCGTCGAACGGTTCCCGGAGCTCGTCGCCGAGCGCCAGGACATCCGCCAGTACCCGAACGGCGCGGTGGGAGCGAACATCGTCGGCAAGATCGGCATGGACGGCGTCGGCCAGTTCGGCTTCGAGGCCTCCCGTGACGCGACGCTGCAGGGCGTCAACGGCGGCCGCACCGTCGACATCGCCACCAACGGCATCGCCATCCCCGGTTCCACCCGCGACCAGCACCCGCCCATCGACGGCACCTCCTACGAGCTGACCATCGACAACGACATGCAGTACTTCGTGCAGCAGCAGGTGGAGCAGGCCCGCACCAACTCCGGCGCGCAGTCCGCCTCCGCCGTCGTCCTCGACGCGCGCAGCGGTGAAATCCTCGCGATGGCGCAGTCCGGCACCGCCAACCCCAACCGCGACATCGGCCGCGAGCTGGAGGAAGGCCGCAACATCGGCAACACGGCCATCAGCTCGCCGTTCGAGCCCGGTTCCGTGGCCAAGATCATCACCGCCGCCGGCGCCATCGAGGACGGCGTGACCACGCCCGACGAGGTCCTCACCGTCCCCGGTTCCATCCACATGTCCGGCGTCACCGTCAACGACGCGTGGCAGCACGGCCCGGAGCCGTTCACCACGACCGGCATCTTCGGCAAGTCCTCCAACGTCGGCACCCTGATGCTCGCCGAGCGCCTCGGCCCCGACCGCTACGCCGAACTGCTCCACGACTTCGGCATGGGCCAGTCCACCGGCGTCGAACTGCCCGGCGAATCCGCCGGCCTGGTCCCGCAGCGGCCGCAGTGGTCCGGCGGCACCTTCGCCAACCTGCCCATCGGCCAGGGCATGGCCATGACGCTGCTGCAGATGACCGGCATCTACCAGACCATCGCCAACGACGGTGAGCGCATCCCGCCGCGCATCATCCGCTCGGAGACCGGCCCGGACGGCACCGTCACCCGCGCCGAGCGCCCCGAACCGATCCGCGTGGTCAGCCCGGAAACCGCCCGCACGGTCCGCGACATGTTCCAGTCGACGCTGCAGTCCGACCCCACCGGCAACCAGAGCGGCACCGCCGCCGGCTCCGGCCTCGAGGGCTACCAGCTCTCCGGCAAGACCGGCACCGCCCAGAAGGTCGACGAGGCCACCGGCGCGTACTCGAACTCCCGGTACCACATCACCTTCGCGGGCATCGCCCCGGCGGACGACCCCCGCTTCGTCATCGGCATCATGCTCGACGAACCGGTCCGCGGCGTCCACGGCCAGGGCGGCCAGTCGGCGGCGCCGCTGTTCACCGACATCGCCGCGTGGGCGCTGAACCGCTACAACATCCCGCCGTCGCCGCCGCGGGAGGAGACGCTGCTGCTGCAGCCCTGACCGCGCCCGGACCGCGTCCCCGCACCGCACCATCCGCCCGCCCCAGACCACCGCGCACACAGCCGCATGACGACGCCGGCGCAACCCGCC
>DUOR01000464.1 GCA_012838715.1 Actinomycetales bacterium | reverse complement strand
GGTCGGAGGAGTTCTCCAGCTCGGCGCGGTACCCCGTGCGGTCGAGGACCGCCTCCACCAGGTCACCGATGTCGCCGATGTCCCCGGTTTCCAGATCCGCGGCCAGGCCGTCGAGGAGCTCCACGAAGGACGCCATCGAGTTGCGCGACCGCGCCGCCACCATGGGCACCTCGCCGCGCACCACCGCGCGCAACGCCGTCCCGAAGGAGGTGCGGGTGTCCTCCGCGTGCAGCGCCACGTACGCCTGCGCCTTGTCGCCGATGCCGCGGCGCGGGGTGTTGATGATGCGCCGCATGGACACGTCGTCGTCCGGGTTCGCCACCACGCGCAGGTACGCCACGATGTCGCGGACCTCGCGCCGCTCGTAGAAGCGGGTGCCGCCGACGACGGTGTACGGCACGCCCATGCGGATGAACACGTCTTCCAGCGGGCGCGAGGAATTGTTGGTGCGGTAGAACACCGCCACGTCGGAGTAGTTCGCGCTGCCCCGGTCGACGAGGTCGTCGATTTCGTTGGCGATGAAGCGGGCCTCGTCGTGCTCGTTGTCCGCGACGTAGCCCTTGATCTGCTCGCCCTCGCCGAGGTCGGTCCACAGCTTCTTCTCGCGGCGGTTCTCGTTGCGGGCGATGAGCGCGTTGGCCGCCGACAGGATCGTCTGCGTGGAGCGGTAGTTCTGCTCCAGCAGGATCGACTCGGCCTCCGGGTAGTCCTCCTCGAACTCCTCGATGTTGCGGATGGTCGCCCCGCGGAAGGCGTAAATCGACTGGTCGGAGTCGCCGACCACGCACAGCTCGCTCGGCGGCACCTCGCCGCCGGGCTTGCCCACCAGCGCCGACACCAGCGCGTACTGCGCGTGGTTGGTGTCCTGGTACTCGTCGACCAGCACGTGGCGGAAGCGCCGCCGGTAGTACTCGGCGACCTCGGGGTGCTCGCGGAAGATGCGCACGGTCTCGCCGATGAGATCATCGAAATCGAGCGCGTTCGCGGCCCGCAGGCGCAGTTGGTACTCGCGGTAGACCTTCGCCACCACCTCGTCAAAGGGGTTGCGCGTCGCGGCGGCATCGGAGGCCGCCCCGTCCGGGCCGATCAGTTCGTTCTTCAGGTTCGAGATGCGGTTCGACAGGACGCGGCCGCTGAACTTCTTCACGTCCAGGTCCATGTCCTTGGCGATCATCGTCAGCAGCCGCCGCGAATCATCCGCGTCGTAGATGGAGAAGTTCGAGTTCAGCCCCTGCACCAGCGCGTGCTGCATGCGCAGGATGCGCACGCAGGTGGAGTGGAACGTGGCCACCCACATCCGCTGCGCGACCGGCCCGACCAGCCCGGCGACGCGCTCGCGCATCTCGGCGGCCGCCTTGTTGGTGAAGGTGATGGCCAGAATCTGGCCGGGGTGCACGCCCCGCTCGGCGATGAGGTGCGCGATGCGGCGCGTCAGCACCGCCGTCTTGCCCGAACCCGCGCCCGCCACGATAAGCAGCGGCGACCCCGCGTGCAGCACCGCCGCCCGCTGCTGCGGGTTGAGCCCCTCCAGCAGGTCGGCGCGACTGCCGAAGGAGTCGGGGCCGGCGGGCCCGGTGCTCACCGACGTGCTCACCGACGTGCTCTCCGACGTGCTTGCCGACGCCGTGAAGCCGCCGTCCGCCGGGCCAGTAGGGGTAAAACCGTGCGCATTCACCATGATGGGATCAGCCTAGCCCAGCCCCCGGATTGGCCCTTTGGCAGAATGGCCGCATGAGCGAACACACCGAGCGGCCCAACAGCGACGCGATCATCGACGCTTTCGAGGTGCGCTCCCCCACGGGGACCGACGACCCGCTCAGCTCCGCCGAAATCGAGAGCTACCGCGAGGAAATCAACCGTCTCGACGGCATCATCATCGACGCCATCCGCCGCCGCACCGAGGTGAGCAAGGCCGTGGGCAAGACCCGCATGGGTTCCGGCGGCACCCGCCTGGTGCACACCCGCGAGGTGCAGATCATCAACGAGTTCCGCGACAAGCTCGGCCCGGAGGGCCCCGCCATCGCGACCGCCCTGCTGCGCATGGGCCGCGGCCGCCTGGGCTGAGCCCGCCCAACCCCGTGGTTGAACCCCGAGCCGGATCATCCGCGGCTGGTTAGCCTGGGGACATGAGTGCACGCACGGATCGGGCGACGGTCGTTTCCTGGGCTTCATGGGACTGGGGTTCCGCCGCGTTCAACGCGGTGATGGTGACGTTCATCTACTCCGTCTACCTGGTGGAGTCGGTGGGCGAGGATCTGCCGGGCGACACCCCGACGTCGACGTGGTTCTCCGCGGCCATGGCCGTGGCGGGCGTGGTCATCGCGGTGCTGGCTCCGGTGCAGGGCCGCCGCGCGGACGCGAAGGGGGCGCGGCGAAAATCCCTGATCGCGTGGACGCTCGTCACCATCGCCCTGATGGTCGGCCAGTTCTTCGTGCGTGACGACGCGTCGTGGTTCTGGCCCGGCGTCATCATGCTGGCCGTGGCGGCCGTGACCTTCGAGTTCGCCGAGGTCTCCTACTTCGCGCAGCTGCGCCAGGTGTCCACTCCCGACAACGTCGGCCGCGTCTCCGGTTTCGGTTGGTCCGCCGGTTACTTCGGCGGCATTTTCCTGCTGCTCATCTGCTACGTCGGCTTCATCTCCGGCGAGGGCGGCATGCTCGGCCTGCCCACCGACGACGGCATGAACATCCGGTTGGTCGCCCTGTTGTCGGCGGGCTGGTTCCTCATCTTCGCCTTGCCGACGTTCCTCCGCGTCCCGGAGATCCCCGCCCAGCCGAACGAGGACTCCGGATACGCGCAGTCGTACCGGCGCCTGTTCTCGGAGATCCGGGAGCTGTGGCACGCGGACCGGCGCACCATCAAGTTCCTCGTCGCGCAGGCCATCTTCCGTGACGGCCTCGCCGGCGTGTTCAGCTTCGGCGCCATCCTCGCGGTCACCGTCTACGGGCTGTCGGCGGCGGACGTGCTGTTGTTCGGCGTCGCCGCCAACGTCGTCGCCGCACTGGGCTCCCTGGCCGCGGGCTTCATCGACGACCGCCTCGGCCCCCGCCCGGTGATCATGTGGTCGCTGGGCCTGATGGTCGCCGTCGCCGTCGCCCTGCTCTTCGTCGACGGGCCCGCCTGGTTCTGGCCGTTGGGCCTGGCGCTGTGCCTGTTCGTCGGCCCCGCCCAGGCGGCGTCGCGATCCTTCCTGGCCCGCGTCGCCCCGGAGGGCCGCGAGGGCCAGATGTTCGGCCTCTACATCACCACCGGACGTGCGGTCAGCTGGATGTCCCCGGCCGCATTCGCCATCTTCACCTGGGCGTTCGGCACCGACCGGGCCGGCATCGCCGGTATCGCGCTGGTGCTGGGCATCGGCATGATCGTCTTCGCGTTCGTGCCCCGCGAGCCCGCCCGCCCCAAGGACGTGGCCGAGCGGACCCGCGTGAACTAGCGGCCCACGCCGGGATCCCGCCCGGCAGCCCCGGCCCGGCCGGAACCCCGGCCGGAACCAGAGCCCGCCCCGGGACTAGTTCTCAAGCGTGATGAACTTTTCCTCGAGGAACTCGTCGATGCCGCTGAACCCGCCCTCGCGGCCGACGCCCGACTGCTTGACGCCGCCGAACGGCGCGGACGGGTCGGACAGCTTGCCCTTGTTCACCGCGACCATGCCCGACTCAATCGCCTCGGCCGCGCCGAGCGCCCGGGTCAGGTTCTCGCTGAACACGTAGGCGGCCAGGCCGTACTGCGTGTCGTTGGCCTTCTCGATGGCCTCCTCGTCGGACTTCACCGTCGTCACCGCCACGACCGGACCGAAAATCTCCTCGCACACGATGTCCGCGCCGGGATCGAAACCGGTGATGACCGTCGGGGCGTAGAAGTAGCCGTCCTTCAACTCGTCGGAAAGCTCGGGGATCTCGCCGCCGATGTGCACGGTGCCGCCGCTCTTCACGGCGTCGTCGACCAGCGCGACGACCTTCTCCTGCTGCGAGCGCAGCGCCAGCGGCCCCAGCTTCGTGTCCGGGTCGGTGCCGCGGCCCACCGTGATGTCGCCGAAAAGCTTGACGACGCCGGCGGTGAACTCCTCGGCGAGGGACTCATGGACGATGAAGCGGTTCGGCGCGATGCAGACCTGGCCGCCGTTGCGAAGCTTGGCGGACGGGATGGCGGCGATGGCCTTGTCCACGTCGGCGTCCTCCAGCACCACGAACGGGGCGTTGCCGCCGAGCTCGAGGGACACCTTCATGGAGGTTTCCGCCGCCTTCGCGGCCAGCATCTGGCCCACCTCCGTCGATCCGGTGAAGGTGAACTTCCGCAGGCGCGGGTCGCCCAGCAGCGCCGACACGTTGGAGGACTTCCCGGTCGGCAGGACGGAGACGACGCCGTCGGGGACGCCCGCGTCCTTCATGAGCTTCGCCAGGTAGAGCATGGACAGCGGCGTCTTCGAGGCCGGCTTCGCGATGATGGTGCACCCCGCGGCCAGCGCCGGCGCAATCTTGCGGGCGCCCATAGCCAACGGGAAGTTCCACGGGGTAATCGCCAGGGCCGGGCCCACCGGCTGGCGGACCGTGATGATCCGCGAGCTGCCGTCGGGCGACACGCGGTAGTCGCCGCGCAGTCGGACGGCCTCCTCCGAGAACCAGCGGAAGAACTCGGCGGCGTAGCCGACCTCGCCCTTCGAATCCGGTAGCGCGCGACCCATCTCCAGGGACTGCAAATTCGTCAACTCATCGGTGTTCTCGATGATGAGCTCGTGCACGCGGCGGAGAATCTCGGCGCGCTCCCGCGCCGGGGTCGCCGCCCAATCGGCCTGCGCGGCGTCGGCCGCGTCCAGGGCGGCGCGGGCGTCGTCCTCCGTCGCGGAGGCGACCTCCACCAGCACGGTGTCGGTGGCCGGGTCAAGGATCTCGAACGTCCCCCCGTCGGAGGCGTCCCGGAATTCGCCGCCGAGGAAGAGCTTGGGCGGCACGGCGTCGAGGATGCGGTTCAGGATGGCGTCGGGCGAATCAGTCATGCACCCATGGTGCGCCCGGACGCGGGAAATGTCGATGAACGGCGGGATGTTCCCGACGTCCGGAGCCGTGCCGTCGGCAAGCCCCCGGGGGCAGCGTGACACATGAGACTTGCGTGAAACATGTGATTAATGTTGCATATGTGACGAAGGCTAATTGCCAGGAGGCCACCATCACGGCGAACTACTCGGCCACGCCGTCCGTCCCGGCGGGCACCGAGGTCATCTTCCGCGCGGACAACGTCCGCATCGGCACCGCCGTCGTCGACGGTGAAGACACGGCCACGCTGCGCCACTCCTTCGACCGCGCCGGCGAGAAGAACCTGACCGCCCTGGTCCAGGAGCGCGTCGTCGACGGCCGCACCTACCCGACCGCCGAGGCCTCCGCGACCCTGACGGTCAACGACCCGGCCGGCCAGGACACCACCACGGACCTGACCTACACCCGCCCGGACGTCGAGGTCGAGGCCGAGGTGCTCACCGGCGACCTGATCCGCTTCATTGCCACGGTCGACGCCGGCGACAAGGCCATCGAGGACGGCGCCACCGTGTCCTTCTTCGACGGCGACACCTTCCTGGGCACCGCCCCGGTTGACCCGGAGACCGGCCAGGCCGTATTCGACCACCGCTTCGCCGAGCGCGGCGAGCACCAGGTCCGCGCCGTGTTCAACGGCCAGGAGCAGAAGAACGAGGACGGCGTGACCACCGACGTCCTCGAGCCCTCCGAGTCCGACCCGGTCGTCCTCGACGTCCAGGCCCATGAGGTCGTCATCGAGGAGCCGGAGCCGCAGGACCCCGAGGACCCGCAGGATCCGCAGGACCCCGAGGACCCGACCGTGCCGTCGCCCACCCCGGGCACCGGCTCCGGTTCCTGGGACGGTTCGGGCAGCTCGGGCAGCTCCAGCTCCCCGAACCTGCTGGCCTCCATCTTCGGTTCCCTGGCGGCGCTGGGCCTCATCCCCCAGTCCCTGCTGAACCTGCTGGGCTGGAACCTGAGCTAACCGCTCCCCCGCCCCGCACCTGACGCCAACCGGCCGGGCCGTCGCCACCACGACGGCCCGGCCGGTTCGTCGTTTCCCCCACTTCCCCTGGACTGCCGTGCTTTCCGACGATCCCCGCGCCGCGCCCCGGACGCCGCGCCACGAATCGTCGGCAAGCGAACGGGGGGAGGTCTCCGGCCCCGCACGCACCGCCGACCCGCATTAGGCTGGGCAGGGCGAAACACCACCATCGAAGGAGCTGGAGTTACCCATGCCGGACATCACCACCACCCCCCAGTGGGAGGCCCTCGAAGAGCAGCAGACCCGCATCATCGACCTGGATCTGCGCGGCATGTTCGCCGACGATCCGGAGCGCGCGGAAAAGCTGACCTTCGACGCGGCGGGACTGCGCGTCGACCTGTCGAAGAACTTCGTCGACGCCGACGCCCTGGCCGCCCTGGTGGACGTCGCCCGCGCCGCCGACGTCGAAGGCGCCCGCACCCGCATGTTCTCCGGCGAGCACATCAACAACACCGAGGACCGCGCCGTGCTGCACACCGCGCTGCGCCTGCCGGTGACCGAGGACCTGGTCGTCGACGGCCAGGACGTCGCCGCCGACGTCCACGAGGTCCTCGGCCGCATGCGCGACTTCGCCCGCGCCCTGCGTTCCGGCGAGTGGCTGGGCCACACCGGCCGCACCATCAAGACCGTGGTCAACATCGGCATCGGCGGCTCGGACCTGGGCCCTGCGATGGTCACGAAGGCGCTTCGCACCTACGCCACCGCCGGCATCGACGCCCGCTTCGTCTCCAACGTCGACCCGTCGGACCTGTCGGCCGTGCTGGACGAGGTCGACCCGGAGTCGACGCTGTTCATCGTCGCGTCGAAGACCTTCACCACGCAGGAGACCCTGTCCAACGCGCACGCCGCCCGCCGCTGGCTCATCGAGCAGCTCGGCGACGAGTCCGCCGTGGCCAAGCACTTCGTCGCCGTGTCCACCAACGCGGAGAAGGTCGCCGAGTTCGGCATCGACACCGACAACATGTTCGGCTTCTGGGACTGGGTCGGCGGCCGCTACTCCGTCGACTCCGCCATCGGCCTGTCCATCATGGCCGTCGTCGGCCCGATGGATTTCATGCGCTTCCTCGAGGGCTTCCGCCTCATGGACGAGCACTTCCTCAACGCGCCGCTGGAGGAGAACGTTCCGGTCCTGATGGGCCTGCTGGGCCTCTGGTACGGCGAGTTCCTCGGCGCCGACTCCCACGTGGTGCTCCCCTACTCCGAGGATCTGTCCCGCTTCCCGGCGTACCTGCAGCAGCTGACCATGGAATCCAACGGCAAGTCGGTCCGCCGCGACGGCGAGTGGGTCGACTACGAGACCGGCGAAATCTACTGGGGCGAGCCGGGCACCAACGGCCAGCACGCCTTCTACCAGCTCCTCCACCAGGGCACCCGCCTGGTGCCGGCGGACTTCATCGGCTTCGCCCGCCCCCGCCAGGACCTGCCCACCGCCGACGGCACCGGCTCGATGCACGACCTGCTGATGTCCAACTTCTTCGCCCAGTCGAAGGTCCTGGCCTTCGGCAAGGACGAGGACGAGCTGGCCGCCGAGGGCGTGCCGGAGGAGCTCATCCCGCACAAGGTCATGCCGGGCAACCGCCCGTCGACGACGATCCTGGCCGAGGAGCTGACCCCCGCCGCGGTCGGCGCCCTCATCGCCCTTTACGAGCACATCACCTTCGTGCAGGGCGTCATCTGGGACATCAACTCCTTCGACCAGTGGGGCGTGGAGCTGGGCAAGAAGCAGGCCGGCGACCTGCTGCCCGCCGTCACCGGCGAGGTCGAGCCGAACTCCGGCGACGCCTCCACCGACGCGCTGCTCACCTGGTACCGCGCGAACCGCTAAGCGGTAGCGGCACTTCCCGCTTGCCGACGCCTCCCCGCCCGAACCCCGGGCGCGGGGGCGTCGTTCGTTTTGGTGCGGGGCGGGCGCGGCGCGGCGCGTGCGGGGCGCGGACGCACGCCCCGCCCGGCGTTCCGGGGCGGGGAGGGGCGCGTCGGCAAGCGAAGCGATCCCCGATGAAGGCCGCTACCCTTCACGGGCATGGGGGAAGTCACGGGCGGGGGCCCGACGTGGCGGGTGCAGACGCGCGCCGACATCATCGCCGACATCGGCGAATACGGACTGCGGCGACGGCTGCGCGAACGTTCGCTGGTGCGCGTGCTGCCCGGCCATTACGTGGATGCCGGCACGTTCGCGCGCGTGCCGGACATCCGGTTCAAGGCATCCGCCCACGTGATTCTGCGGCGGTGGCCGGACGCGGTGCTGTCGCACCGGTCCGCCGCGTACATCCACGGCTTCAAGGCGCTGGGCCCGACGATGGTCGAGGTCATCGTGCCGCCCGGCGCAGGCCGGCCACGCGCCAACTGCCGGTGCCGCATCCGGCGCACGCCCCATCGCGTCGACGTGAACGGATGGCGGATCACGGATGACGCCGACACCCTGATCGACCTCATCGCGGTGTGGGGTGTGGAGGCGGTGGAGCGGGTCGTCGACAAGCACTACCCCACGCCACTGTCGCGGCGGGGCGTTCTCGACCGGGCCCGGGGCCGTGGCACGCGCGGCGCCGCCCTTGTGCGCATGCTCGAACACGCCCCCGACGGAACTGAAAGCAAGCTCGAGGCAAGGGTTCTCCGCGCTTTACGACGCGCCGGCGCAACCGTCGCCCCGAACTCCCGCATCGGCAGTTACCGCTGGGACCTCGTCATCGACGTCGGCGGCGGCCGGATGCTGATCATCGAAATCGACTCCGACGTCCACCACCGCCGCGGACGCGGATTCCTCCTCGACCGCCCGCGACAGAACCAGCTTATGCGGCGCGGGCATTTCATCCTCCGCTACACCGAAGCGGACTTTTCCTTGCGTTTCGACGCCATGATCGGCGAAATCCTCGCCACCGCACGCGAACTGTCCGGCGAGGGCAGGGCCGAGTCCGCATGGGACCGGGGTCCCGCCTGGGAACTGTACGACGCCCTCCAGCTGGAACTCGATGCCCGGGCACCGGAGGCGCAGCCGGATTTCCGGCCCTGACCCGGGCGGGCATTGAACCCCGTGCCGGGCGCCCGCAACCCCCGTGCTGGGCACACACAACCCCCGTGCCGGGCACAGAACCCCCATGCTGGGCGCCCGCAACCAGGGCTTCATGTCCGCTAACGTTCAATTTATATGTTCAGCGCCAATCTAGGCGACTGTTTCCCCAGGTCGCCGAAATGTACAGATTCATGCTGACCGCTTAGCAGACATGAAGCCCTGCGCTTGACGCCGATAGTCGCAGATCCGCTCGCTCACCGCCTCCGCCCGGCGGGGCCACGCGCGGCGGGGCGGCGCGTCGGGGCGCGGCGG
>DUOR01000463.1 GCA_012838715.1 Actinomycetales bacterium | reverse complement strand
GGGCGGGGCCGGGCGACGTTGCCGGGCTTCACCCAGGAGGTCACGCCCTTCAGCACGTCGTCGGCGCGGCGGGTCGGGCCGAGCAGCGCGCCACGGCAAACGACGGTCTTCGGGTCGTCGAGGGTGGCCACGCGGCAGAGTTCGCCCAGCTTGTCCTGGATGTAGGGGATCCGGGAGGAACCGCCGGTGAGGTACAGCGGGGTGTCGGACCCGGGGCTCACGCCGGCGTCGAGGAGCGTCGCGCGGGTGGCGTCGACGGCGCGGGCGACGTCGGGGGCGATGAGTTCCTCGAATTCGCCGCGGGTGAGCTGGATGGTGGTCTCGTGGCCGAGCGCGGCGACTGTGATGGTCGCCTTCGGCGCCTCCGACAGCACCTCCTTGGCCTCGCGGATGGACTTGTCCAGTGCCAGGGCCGCGGCGACGCCGCCTTCGCGGAGCTTGCGCAGCATCTCGGTGTCGTTTTCCTCGAGCTCCGACTCCACCCAGGTGCGGATGCGGGCGTCGAGGGTGCGGCCACCGAGGGAGTTGTCGCCGCGGGCCGCGATGACGCGCAGGGAACCGTTGGCCGCGGGCGTCAGCACCGCGATGTCCAGGGTGCCCCCGCCGAGGTCGAACACGGCGGCCTTCCGGCCCGGGCCCAGGCGGCGGCTGGCGGAGTACCAGTACGTGGCGGCCCGCGGCTCGGACACCAGGGACAGTCGGCGGCGGTCGATGCCGGCCGCCTCCGCGGCCTCGACCAGCCGCTTCAGTTCCTGGCGGTCCCATGCCTCCGGGTGGGTGAGCACGACGTCGGCGGGCGGGCGCCCGTCATAGTGGCGGGACGCGCGTTCGACGATGTTCTTCAGGACGGCGCCGATGACCGCGCTGACCTCGCGGGTTTGGCCGCCGAGGCGCACCGAGTCGGAGCCGATGGCGCGCTTCGGTTCGGGGAGGAACCCTTCCGGGTCCGCTTCGGCCTGGTTCAGCGCGGCATGGCCGACCACGAACTCCGACCCTTCGGCGAACACCGCGGACGGCATGAGATTGCCCTGGTGGGACAGGGAAATGGCGTCGACGCCGTCGCCGCTGCGGCGGGCCGCCGCGGAGTTGGAGGTACCGAAGTCGATGGCCAGACGCCAGGCAACCATGCGGCGATCCTTTCGGAGCTCGAGGAAACTCCGGTTAGCTTAACAGCGGCGTGACCATCGCGATGAGGCGAACCCGGGAGTCCTCCTCGGCCGCCGACAGCCCGACCAGCGCCATTTCCTGCAGCCGCGCGTGCATCCGCCGCGCGCTCTCCCGGACCTGGTATCCGTCGGCCGCCGCGGGCAGGCCCAGGCGGGTGGCCGGGGTGTCCCCCACCATCGCGTCGTAAAGCATGGGCATCAGCGGCGAATTGGGCGAGGTGCGCGTCAACCCGCGGTAGGCGGTGAACAGCAGGACGGGTTCCATGACCGGCTGGCGCAGCAGGATTTCCAGCACGTGCCGCACGTGGCGGGACTGCGGGTGGTTGTAGCCGAGCAGCTCCAGCTGGTGCAGCAGGCGGGCGGCGCGGCCGAGGGCGGCGAAGCGCAGCAGGCCGCCGGACAGGACGCGGCGCAGGCCGGCGATTCCGGAGCGTTCCTCCAGCCAACCGGTCAGGGCGTGCGCGCCGTTGGCGGCGATTTTCGCGCCGTGCACGACGCCGTACTCGCCGAGCAGGTCGAGCGCGAGGTCGCGGTCGGCGGCGCTGATGCGGGTGGGGTTCTCCGCCTCGAGTTCCTCGACGAGGTCCTCGTGCGGCAGGTCCGCCAGCGACGCCACGATGCGGGCGAGCGGCTCGGTGACCAGGCCCGTCGCGGAGGTCTCCGCCATCAGGCCGGACACCGGGAACACGTCGCCGACCAGCGACTGCAGCCGGCCGCGGAGTACCCCGCAGTAGCGGCGCGCGTGGTCCAGCGAGTCGCGGCGGCCGAAGGCGCCCTCGCCGAAACCGTCGGCGCGCGACAGCACGCCCACCGTGTTCAGCGGGGTGAAACCCAGCTTGCCGACGAACTCGCGCTCATCGTCGCGCGGCATCGAGTCGAAGAGGAAGACGGCCGCGTCGGCGTCGACGGCGGCGTCGCGGGTCTGCTTGAAACCGTCGATGAGCAGGCGTTCGGTGGCCTTGCGCGTTTCGACGGTGAGGGTGGAGATGCCCGGCGTGTCGATGAGCGTCATGCTCTTCACCGCCGCGTTGGGCAGGTACATGTCCACGTGGTCGACGTCGCCGACGGGGCGGTTCAGCCCGGTGAGGATGCCGTCGGTCAGGTCGCCCCGGTTGAAGGAACCGTCGACGCCGAACACCTCGGCGCGCGTCGGCGCCCCGTGCCGGAACACCGTCACCGCCTTGGTGGTCTCCAGGGCGCCCGTCGCGGCGACGCGCTCCTGCAGCAGCGCATTGACCAGCGTCGACTTACCGGCCTTCAGCCTGCCGACGACGAGGATGCGCGGCGGGGAGAACAGGATGCGGCCCAGCCGGTTGGCCTGGTTGGGCAGGTCCCCGCCGCCGCGGGCGAGCGCGCGCAGCGCCTGGTCGATGCCGGCGGTCACCGGGTCGTTGATGCGGTTCATCAGCGCACCCCCCGCAGGGCGGTGACGTCCGACGCGACGGCCTTGTGCATCTGCCCGACGATGTCGGCCTTCCTCCTGAGTTCCGCCAGCTTCTGGCGCCGTTCCTGCTCGTCCTGGCGGGCGGCCTTCTGGGCCTCCTCGATGCGCGTCTTCACGATGTCCATTTCCGCGCGCAGCCGCGCCCGGTACCGCAGCACCATTTCGGTGCGCAGGGTGGTGACCATCGTGTCGACGTTGCGGTTGACGTTCTGCCGCATGGCCACGGTGGTCTCGCGGACCCAGGTGACCAGGTGCTGCTTGCCGTTGCGCATGGCGCGGTAGGCCATGTTGATGCCGAGCCAGCCGACGCCGATGACCGCCGCCGGCAGCGCCACGGAGGCCACGCCGATGGCGCCGAGCGCCGCCGAACCGCCGGAGGCCAGCGCCGGGCCGGAGATGACGCCGAGCGTGATCATGCCGGGGTCCATCAGGTTCTCGCGCTTGGAGGCCACCTCGCGTTCGCCGATGTCGGCGGGCGCCAGCCGCGACAGGGCGACGTGCTGCATGTCGTGCCATTCGTGCACGTCGCCGAACAGCGCGGCCGATTCCTTCCGCATCATGTGCAGCTGCTTGCCGACGGCCCGCTCGCCGGCCGCGTTCAGTTCGGCCTCGATTTGGGCGGTGAAGACCTGCGGCTTGCTGCGCAGGACCTTCATGCCGGAGTTGTTGATGTGCCGGATCCAGTGCTCGCGGATCTTGTCGACCTCGGCGTCGAAGTCGCCCATGATCCGCTGGCGGGTGACGGCGATGTTGCGGCCGAGGATCTGCTCCCACTCCTGGCCGTGCGCCTGGAGCTTCTTCAGCTCCTCCTTCCGCTGTTCCAGTTCGGGGAGGACTTCGGCGGGCCGATCGATGGCGGAGATGTCCGCGTCGAGCGTGGTGTTCACGTCCTTGAGCGCGCCCTCCGCCATGGACAGGGCCGCGATCTTCGGCAGCAGGGCGCCGCGGGCGAGCTCGGCCTCGATCTGCCGGCGCAGGGCGGCGATGCCGCAGGTGGCCTCGATGCGGGCGCGGCGCTCCGGGTCGGTGGACTCCGCGGCGTCGACGGCGCGCAGGCTGGACACCCCGATGACGGGGACGTCGCGGCCCAGGTGCTCGCGGATGAGGCGCTTGTCGTCCTCGACGATGGCGCGCCAGCGGCGGAGGTTCTTGTCGGTCTTGGTCACCGCGACGATGACGGAACCGGTGCCCTCGGACGCCAGGTTGAGGATGTCCATTTCCGGGGAGGTGATCGGCGTGGACGAGTCGCAGACCATCAGGAGCACGCCGGCGCCGCGGGCGCGGGACAGGGCGATGTCGATGGCGTCGCGGTCGAGGCCTCCCGCGCCCGGGGTGTCGATGAACTCCGCTTTCGGCACGTGCGAGCCGCGGGCCCGGATGGTCACCGACGTCGGCAGCTCGACGGTGTCGGGGTCGGCCACGCGGGCGCCGCCGACGGTCGACCATTCGCGGAGTTCCGTGATGGGGGCCTTTTCCACGCGGTCGCCGAAGTGGAGATCGATGTTGTCGTTGCCTTCGTCGAAGGCCACCATCCGCAGCGGGGTGGACGTGCAGATGTCGACGTCGGTGGGCAGCAGGTCGCGCTGGCCGGCGATGGCGTTGAGCAGGGAGCTCTTGCCGCGCTTTACCTCGCCGACCACGACGACGGTGCCGCGGCGGGTCTTGTCGTCCCAGGTTTGGCGGATGGCCTCGACGGCCTGGTCACGGCCGTATTCCTCCAGGACCTTCAGCGATTTGGACAGGTTCCCGGCGGAGCGGGTGACGATGGCCTTCAGCTGGCTCTTGGCTTTCGCCTGCGCCGTCGCCTGTGCCTCGGCCTGCGCTTCGGTCATCGATCTGGTCCTTGGTTCCTGGGGTGTCGGGTGCAGCCATCCTAAACCCCCGCGCCCGCCGGGGCTGCGCGCGAGGGGTTCCGAAAGTATTTTTCGGGGAACGGGAACATTCCCGGCATCCGGTGCATCTCATTGTCGAACAACGCGGGAGACACCGCGAACACCACCCCAGAACCCCGGCCCCGGGGGACACCGAAAGGACAAGAACGATGTCGAGCGAGAACACCAACAACCCGGCCGAGCAGAACACCGGCGCCGAGTCCACCCAGTCCACCGACTTCAACTTCACCCTGGACGAGGTTCTCGAGGAGAGCGCCGCCGACGTGCAGACCGCCGCCGACCTGGACGGCGACGGCTCCATCGACCAGATTGGCCTGGACCTGGACGGCGACGGCATCGTCGACACCGTGGTCACCGACGTGGACGGCGACGGCGTCGTCGACGCGATTCAGCTGGACACCGACGGCGACACCACCCTGGAGACCACGGTCACCTCGGAGGAGGAGCTCAACGAGGTCTTCGAGGAGGCCGGCGTGGACACCGCGACCGTCACGAACGCTTCGGATGCCGCGGGTGAGGCGCAGGTCGTCGGTTACGCCGACATCGACGGCGACGGCGTCGTGGACACCACGGTCCTGGACCTGGACGGCGACGGCATCGCCGACGCGCAGCTGACCGAGAACGTGGGCGGCGTGGCCTACGAGCTGGGCGTCGACACCAACGGCGACGGCATCATCGACCAGTCCCACGTGGACTACGACGGCGACGGCGTGGTCGATGAGCTGCACATCGACGTCGACCACGACGGCCAGGCCGACGAGGTCTACTCCGACCTGGACGGCGACGGCACCTTCGACCGGGTGGACATGGACCTCGATGGCGACGGCTACGTCGACGTCACCATGACGGACGTCGATGGCGACGGCATCCCGGACGTGGTCGAGCAGACCGCGACCTACACCGAGGGCCTGGACGCCTAGTTCCCCGACGCCCGGTTCCCTCCGGTCCGGTTGACCGGGATGAACGCCCAGTCCCCTCCGGTCGGGTTGACCGGGACGGCGCCCCGCTACCTGCGGGGCGCTTTTCCGTTGCCCTTTTTCGGGGTCTTTTCGGTTACCCGGGTGCCGATGGCCCGTTCGTGCCCGCCGCGGCCGAGCGGGTCGTTTCCGGCGCTGAGGCCGATCCACGTGGCCAGGCCGGCGCTGGCGATCCAGCCGAGGCCGGGGATCATCGACGGCAGGATCCACAGGTTGCGGCGCAGCCCGTCGCCGGCGGAGACGGGCAGGCCGTTGGGCCCGCCCATGGAGAGGCCGAGCATGTGCTTGCCGGGGGATCCCTCGAAGATGGCGTCGCCGGCGGCGCGGTAGGCGTAGAAGCCGGCGGGTCCGGCGATGAGGGCGCCGGAGAGCACGGCGGCCCAGGCGTCGGACGCGCCGAAGACGCCGATGAGGATGGTGACGAGCGCCAGCAGCAGCACGTACACCGCACCGTCGAGCATGAGCGCCCCGGCCCGGCGCGACAGCGGCGCGTTCACTGCGTCGGGGTCGTAGCCGAGTGCGTGTGCGGCGGCCGCGGTGGCCGGCGTGATTTTGGGGTTCCGGGCGTATTCGGGCACCCCGAGCAGCGGGTGGTCGGCGGGCACCATCGAGCGCGCCACCACCGGTTGCACCGCGCGGTGGCGGGGGTCGACGGGTTGGAACGGGCTGAGCGGCATGTCGCCGCGCGCGCCCGTGCGGGTGGGGCGTGCGCCGCCCGTACCGCGCTTTCCGACGTTTCGTTCCTCGGCGTACCCGCTCATCCCCGACCACCCTTTCGTTTTCCGGTCATGTCCCCGGTCCCGGTTCCCGGTTCGCGTGCCCGGTTCCCCGGTTTCGTTCCTCGTCCCCGATTGTCCTCTATTTATGCGCAACGCCCGGCGGGCCGGGGTTGTTCCCCCGCCGGGTACCGTTGTCGGCATGCGTATCTGCGTTTGGAACGTGAACTCGGCCCGTACCCGTCTCGACCGGATGATCGGGGTGCTGCAGCGCCATGACGTGGACGTCATGGCCGTCCAGGAGACGAAGTGCCGCGACGATCAGTTCCCGTCGGCCGCATTCGAGGAGCTCGGGTACGAGGTGGCGCACCATGGCCTGAACCAGTGGAACGGCGTCGCGATCCTGTCCCGCGTCGGCCTGTCCGACGTGGTCACGGGGTTCCCGGGGCAGCCGGGGTTCACCAAGGATCAGGAGGCCGAGCAATTGGCGGAGGCCCGCCACATCGCCGCCACCTGCAACGGCGTCCGCGTCCACAGCGTGTACGTCCCGAATGGCCGCGAGATCGGCGACCCGCACTACGACTACAAGCTGCGTTTCCTGGAGGCCCTGCGGAAGGATGCGCTGGAGCGGCTCGAGGCGGAGGACGGCCACCTCGCGATGATCGGCGGCGACTTCAACATCGCCCCGCTCGACGAGGACGTGTGGGACATGTCCTTCTTCGAGGGCAAGACGCACGTCACCCCGCCGGAGCGGGCGGCGTTCGAGGCGCTGCAGGATTCGGGTTTCCGTGACGTGACCCGCCGCTTCACCGAGGGCGAGTGGACGTACTGGGATTACCAGCAGCTGCGGTTCCAGAAGCGCCAGGGCATGCGCATCGATTTCCAGCTGGCCTCCCCCGCCCTGGCCGCGAAGGCGTCCCACGCGTTCATCGACCGTGAGGAGCGGAAGGGCAAGGGCGCTTCCGACCACGCGCCCGTCATCGTCGACTACGACGTGTAATTCACGTCCCGGTTGCCCGCGGACCCCGGGGCCGACCACCCCGGTACGAGCACCTGAGCCGGCCCCGCACCCACCCAAAACTCGGGATCACCCGGCGCCGCCCAGCCGTGCCCTTCCCGCGCCCACCCAAAACTCGGGATCACCCGGCACACCACCTAAAACTCGGGATCAAT
>DUOR01000462.1 GCA_012838715.1 Actinomycetales bacterium | reverse complement strand
GCCGCGTCACCGCCGACGCCGCCGAGGTCGATGCCGCCCGGGGCGAGCACGAAGGCGCCCAGCGCCGCGCCCGCCGCCACGCCGAGTGCGGCGCCGGTGATGCCGGCGCTCCAGCGGCCATTGCCGCGCCTGCCCTTGCCGCGCTTTCGGGCCATGTCAGTTCCCCTTCATTCGAGTGCGTCCGAAACCAATCCGAATCATCGCGGGTCCGCCGGGAGCCTCACGCCCACCGGCCCCGCCCCGGGGCTAGGAGCCGCCGTTGAACAGTCCCTGGAACCACAGGGCGATGGAGTTCCAGGTGTCCACGAGGTTCTCGGTCACCGAGCCGTCGCCCTGCGTGCCGGCGATGGCGACGATGACGGCCAGCGCCACGAAGATGGCCAGGATCGCCCAGGCCACGCCGAAGCCGGTGCCGCTGACGCGGTACAGGTCCGCAACGAGCCGGCCGTCCACCAGCTTGCGGCCCGCCTTGAGCCGGCTGAGCATCGCGGACGGCAGGCCGGTCTGGTTGTCGCCGCCGTAGACGTCGTCAAGCTCCAGGGTGGAGCCGACGTTGACGATCATGTCCGCGCCGTGGTGATCCGCCAGCACCAGCGCGAGGTCGGTCGCCGAATCCGACAGGGCCGGGAAGGTCATCGCGCCGATGCCCAGATCCTGGATGTGCTCCAGGCCCACGGCGTGCCCGTCCGGGTCGGCCGGCAGGATGACGCGGGCGCCGGACCGCAGCGTCTCCGCGGCGATGCCCTTCGGGTCGCCGATGATGAGCTCCGGGTTGTAGCCCAGCTCGACCAGCGTGTCCGCACCGGAGTCGACGCCGATGAGCACCGGCTCGAACTCGCGGATGAAGTGCTTCAGGCTCACCAGCACGTCGCGGTGCCCGGCCTCCGGGCTGACGATGACGACCTTCCGGCCGGCGATGCGGGTCTCCACCTCGGGGATGCCCAGGCCATCGACGTACAGCGGCGATTCCGTGGCGGCGAACTCCACGAAGTTGCC
This sequence comes from Actinomycetales bacterium, assembly GCA_012838715.1. Lineage (GTDB taxonomy): Bacteria > Actinomycetota > Actinomycetes > Mycobacteriales > Mycobacteriaceae > Corynebacterium. The sequence continues at coordinate 3,115 of DUOR01000462.1, read as the reverse complement.
GGAGAACGCCTCCAGGCGATCGAGCATGCCGGCGCGGGCCTCGTCGAAGTCGCCGGACAGCTGCTCCTCGCCGACCTCGTCGCCCATGGCCACGCGGCGGTCGCCGTAGTACAGCTTGCCCTCGTGCAGGCGGCCGACGCGCCCGTCCTTGAGCTTGTCGAACGCCCCGGTCCCGGCGTTCTCCACCAGGACCACGCCGGCGTCGAGAAGCATCTGCGGGCCGTAATTGGGCACCGCGCCGGTGGTGAACTTGCCGACGTTGACCACGGCGGCGACCTTCGCGTCGATGATGCGCTGCGCCATGCGGCGCGTGATGTCGGGGGCGTCGATGACGAGGATGTCGCCCTGGCCCAGGCGGCGCAGCGTGCGCTCGCCGCGCGAGCCGTCACGGACGTCGCCCATGATGCCGGGCTGTTCGGCGGTGTTCTTGGTGAACAGACTCATGGGCCACAGTGTGCCGCGCACCGCCCCCAACCTGGTGGAGGCGCGCCGTTGCACCTCACCGGCGTGGCGTCACTTCCCCTGGGCACGGCGTTGCGTGCCGACGGGGCCGCCGTCACTTCCCCTCGGCGTGCGCCTCCCGGTCGGCTTCCGCTCGGTCGAGGAGATCGGTGGCGTGGGCGCGGCCGGATTCGGTGCCGTCGAGGCCCGCCATCATCCGCGCCAGTTCCTCGATGCGCCGGTCGCGGTCCAGCGACGTGACTCCGGAGACCACCGAATCGGCGCCGACGTCCTTCGCCACGTGCAGGTGCGTGTCCGCGTACGCCGCCACCTGGGGCAGGTGCGTGACGACGATGACCTGGTTCCGGGCCGCAAGGCGACCCAGCCGCCGGCCGATTTCCACGGCCGCGCGGCCACCGACGCCGGCGTCCACCTCGTCGAACACGAGGGTTCGGCCGCCGTCGCCCTCGGCGAGGACGACCTCCAGCGCCAGCATCACGCGGGACAGCTCGCCGCCGGAGGCGCTGCTCGCCAGCGGCCGCGGCTCCGCGCCCTTGTGCGCGCTGAGCTGGAAGTTCACGTCGTCGGCGCCGGCGGGCCCGAAGGAGCCGGAATCCGTGACGTCGACGACCAGCGAGGTGTGCGGCATGGCCAGGCCGTGCAGCTCCACGGTGACGCGCTTGGCCAGATCCACGGCCAGCTTCTTGCGCACGGAGGTCAGCTTCCGGGCGGCGGCCTTGACCTTCTTCTCCAGGTCGGCGACCTCCGCGGCGAGCTTCTCCAGCGCCTCCCCGGACACGTCGAGGGAACCGAGCTTGCGGCGGGCCTTGTCGCGCCACGCCAGCACGCCGGCGATGTCCGGGGCGTACTTTCGGGTCAGGTTGCGGATCTCCGCCTGCCGGGCCAGCAGCCCGTCGAGGGACTCGGTCTCCTCCGGCAGACCGGACAGGAAGGCGCCCAGCCCGGCGGACACGTCGGTCAGCCCGCTGGTGATTTCGGCGAGCCGTTCAGCCAGCTCCGTCAGCTCGGAGTCGCCCGAGGCCGCCAACAGCTGGTGGGCGCGGCCGAGCTTGTCCGCGGCGCCCTCCTCGTCCTCGGCGCCCGCGCCCGAATCGCCGACGGCGGCCGGGCCGTCGATGGCGGCCCAGGACACCACGGCCGCCTCCCGCAGGCCGTCGAGATCCTGCATGCGGCGGATCGTCTCCGTCAGACGCTCGTCCTCGCCGGGCTCCGGGTCGACGGCGTCGATCTCCTCCAGCGCGAACTCCAGCTGGTCGGCGCGCATGGCCATCTCGCGGCGCTTCGAGGTCCGCTCCTCCAGGTCCTTCGCCGCGGCGCGCCACCGGCCACGGACCTCCCGGTACGCCTCCAGCAACGGCCGGACGGACTCGCCGCCCAGGCGATCCAGCGCCGCCCGCTGCTCATCGGAGCCGAGCAGCCGGAGCTGATCGTTCTGCCCGTGGATGGCCAGCACCGCACCGGAAATCTCCGCCAGCGCCGACGCCGGCGTTCCCCGGCCACCGACCCACGCCCGCGACCGGCCCTTAGCGGACACCTGGCGGGCCAGGATGATTTCATCGTTCTCGTCGCGTTCGCCGCCGCATTCCGAGAGCACCGATTCCACGTCGTCGGCAAGCGACTCAGCGAGGTCCGTCGTGGCGATGCGACCCTCCACCAGCGCCTTCTCGGCGCCCGTGCGCACGCGGCCCGCGTCGGCGCGGCCACCCGACAGCAGGCGCAGGCCGGTGACCACCATGGTCTTGCCCGCGCCCGTCTCACCGGTGAGGACCGTCAGGCCGGGACTGAACTCGACCGTGGATTCCGGGATGACGCCGAGGTCGCGGATGGTGAGCTCCGTCAGCATCCCCGGCTACCTCCTCGGCCCGCGCCAACCGGTCACCGGCAGCCGGAACTTGTGCACGAGGCGGTCCGTGAACGGGGCGGCGTCCAGGCGCACCCAGCGCACCGGCTGCTCGCCGCGGGTGATTTCGATGCGGCTGCCCGCCGGCATCGGGATGGTGCGGAACCCGTCGAGCACCGCCTGCGCGGCGCTGGTCTGCGGGTTGGACTCCACCGCCACCGTCGAGCGGGGCGACACGACCATCGGCCGGTCGAAGAGGGCGTGGGCGTTGTTGGGCACCACCAGGATGGCGTCCAACTCCGGCCACAGGACCGGGCCGCCCGCGGAGAAGGCGTAGGCCGTCGACCCCGTCGGGGTGGAGATGAGCACGCCGTCGCAGCCGTAGGAGCTCACCGGCCGCTCATCGACCTCGAGCACGACGTCGAGCACGCCGCGGCGGTTGAGGTTCTCGATGCTCACCTCGTTCAGCGCCCAGCCCGTGCCGACGACGCGGCCGTCGTTGTCGCGCACCGTCGCCCGGACCGTCATCCGGTCCTCCACGCGCCAGGTGCGGTCGATGACCCGCTGAATCGCCTCGCCCATCGACTCCTGCTCCCACTCCGCGAGGAAGCCGACATGGCCCATGTTGATGCCGAGCACCGGCAAATCCATCGAATGCGCGATGTCCGCCGCACGCAGGAAGGTGCCGTCACCGCCGAGGACGAGCACCAGCTCGCAGCCCGCCGCGGCTTCCGGCGAATGGCCGTAGCGCGGGAAGCGGCCCAGGACGGGGTGGCGCACCAGCGCCTGCGGCTCGTCGCCGGCCAGGACGCG
>DUOR01000461.1 GCA_012838715.1 Actinomycetales bacterium | reverse complement strand
CGCCGGGAACTGGGACGGGGACAGGACACGGAGCCGCGCCGGCACCGGGTACCGCGCCGGGAACCCGGGGCACGCCGTCGGCAAGCACGGGGGAGGAGGCGGGCCGGCGCAGCGGCGCGGGGCGCAACCCGGCGGTGCCGCTGGCCCAGTTCGCCATCGCGGTGGGCCATTTCGTGATGGTTCTCGTCATGGCGATGACGCCGGTGCACATGCAGGGCATCGGCGTGGCCACGTCATTCATCGGCGTCACCATGAGCCTCCACATCGCGGGCATGTGGGCGCTGACCCCCGTGTTTGGCTGGCTGTCGGACCTCGTCGGCCCGCGGTTCGTGGTCCTGGCGGGACAGGCGATGTTCATCGTCACCGCCGTGCTCATCGTCGCTGGGCCGGAGAACGTGCCCATGCTCGTGGCGGCGCTGATTCTCCTGGGCCTCGGCTGGTCGGCGAGCATCGTCGCGGGGTCGGCCATCGTCACCAAGGCGGTCGCCACGGACGAGCGGACCATGGTGCAGGGCCGCACCGACATGGCCATGAACCTCGCCGGCGTCCTCGGCGGGCTCGTCGGCGGGCCGCTCATCGCCCTCCTCGGGTTCCCCGGCCTGTCGCTGGTGGCCCTGGTCCCGGTCGCCCTGGTCGTCGTCACGCAGATGACCCGGGCGGCGCGCGCGGACGGGTAGACTCAACCGCCGACGCCCGGCCACGGGGAACGGCCGGCGCACGCAGGACGGGGCGAACGCCCCGGGGAAGGAGCGCCACATGTCCAGCCAGACCGAGAAGCGCCGCCGCGAGGTGCTGCGCGCCATCGTCGCCGACTACGTGGCCTCCCAGGAACCCGTCGGCTCCAAGGCGCTCGTGGAGAAGCACAACCTCGGGGTGTCGTCGGCGACCATCCGCAACGACATGGCCGTGCTCGAGGCCGAGGGCTACATCAAGCAGGAGCACGCGTCGTCGGGGCGCATCCCCACGGAAAAGGGGTACCGCCTGTTCGTCGACGCCATTTCGACGGTGAAGCCGCTGTCGCCCGCCGAGCGCCGCGCCATCCTCGAATTCCTCGAGGGCGGGGTCGACCTGGAGGACGTCCTGCGCCGCAGCGTGCAGCTGCTCAGCCAGCTCACGCGGCAGGTCGCCGTCGTGCAGCTGCCCACGCTGCAGACGTCCCGCGTCCGCCACTGCGAGGTCGTGCAGCTCGCCGACGTGCGCCTGCTGCTGGTCATCATCACCGACACCGGCCGCGTCGAACAGCGCAACGTCGAGCTCGCCGCGCCGATGGACCCCGACCAGGTGCCCGCCCTGCGCGCCATGCTCAACCGCGCGATGGCGGGCAAGACGCTTTCCGACGCCTCCGCCTCGATGGCCGACCTCGCCGCCAACGCCCCCGCCGACATGCGTGACGTCGTCATCCGCTGCTCGACGGTCATCATCGAGTCGCTGATCGACAAGCCGACCGACCGGCTCATCCTCGCCGGCGCCGGCAACCTCACCCGCGCCGGGCTGCACGGGCGGCTGCCGTCGACGCTGCCGACGGTCCTCGACGCCCTCGAGGAGCAGGTCGTCGTGCTGAAGCTGCTGTCCGCCGTCCAGGACCTGCACCGGGTGCAGGTGTCCATCGGCGAGGAGAACGAGGACGAGGAACTGCGCGGCACGTCCATCGTCTCCACCGGCTACGGCACCGAGGGCGCCATCCTCGGCGGGCTCGGTGTGGTTGGCCCCACATACATGGACTACCCGGGAACAATCGCGTCGGTCGCCGCCGTTGCCCAGTACGTGGGCAGGGTTCTCGGCGACTGACCGTAGGCTGGCTGGTAGATTCCTCCGAGGTTCACCATCGGCATTCCCCGATATCCCCCCCGATATCTCCTCAATTGTTTTCGGCAATGCCCCGCGGGCACGGACCGGCCGCCGGACCGGGCCGGGCCCCACGGGCGCGTAAGGAAGTAACTGACGTTGGCACGTGACTACTACGGGATCCTCGGCGTTGGAAAAGACGCCACGGAGACGGACATCAAGAAGGCGTACCGCAAGCTCGCGCTGAAGTACCACCCCGACCGCAACCCCGACGACGATGAGGCCGCGGAGAAGTTCCGCGAGGCCTCCGTCGCCCACGAGGTGCTCTCCGACCCGGAGAAGCGCCGCATCGTCGACATGGGCGGCGACCCCATGGACCCGGGCGGCGGCGCCGGCGGGTTCGGCGGCTTCGGCGGCGGTTTCGGTGGCGGCGGCCTCGGCGACGTGTTCGAGGCGTTCTTCGGCGGTGGCGGCGGCCCCCGCCAGCGCCGCTCCCGCGTGCAGCCCGGCTCCGACGCGCTGCTGCGCATCACCCTCGGCCTGGACGAGTGCTTCACCGGCGTGCGCAAGCCGATCACCGTCGACACCGCCGTCCTCTGCGACGTCTGCGAGGGCACCGGCTCCAAGTCGAAGGCCAAGCCGAACGTGTGCCAGGACTGCCACGGCACCGGTGAAATCCAGCAGGTGCAGCGTTCCTTCCTGGGCAACGTCATGACCTCGCGCCCCTGCCCCCGATGCGAGGGCACCGGCGAGATCATCCCCGACCCGTGCTCGAACTGCGCCGGCGACGGCCGCGTGAAGTCGCGCCGCGACCTGACCGTCAACGTTCCCGCCGGCATTTCCGACGGCATGCGCATCCGCATGGCCGGCCACGGCGAGGTCGGCCCGGGCGGCGGCCCGGCCGGCGACCTCTACGTCGAGGTGCACGCCGAGCCGCACCCGGTGTTCCGCCGCGACGGCGACAACCTGCACATGACCATCCGCGTCCCCATGGTCGACGCGGCGCTGGGCACCGACCTCGAGGTCGAGGACCTCGTCGGCGAGAACATCGGCGTCACCATCGACCCGGGCACCCAGCCGGCGCAGGCCATCCGCGTCGAGGGCCGCGGCATGCCGCGCCTGCGCGGCGAGGGGTCCGGCGACCTCATCGCCCACGTCGACGTCACCGTGCCCACCAAGCTCGACGGCACCTCCCGCGACCTGCTGGAGAAGCTGCGCGAGCACCGCGACGAGGGCACCCAGGTCGCCGACGGCGGCACCGACCGCGGGTTCTTCTCCCGCTTCCGCAACCGCCGCCAGTAGCCGGAGGGGTTTTCGACGATGGGTTTGCCCGTGTTCCTCGCGGACTTCGGCGGCGATCTCCCCGCCGCCGGGGCGCGCGTCACCGTCGACGGCCCGGAGGCGAAGCACATGTCGGTGCGCCGCCTCGCCGCGGGCGCCGAGGTGCTGCTGGTCGACGGCGAGGATCGCCGGGCGCGGGCCCGCATCGTGCTTTCCGACGGCCCCTCCCGCGTCCAATGCGAGGTCCTGGAGTCCGGCGTGGTGCCGCGGCCTGCGCCGCACGTCACGGTGGTGCAGGCGATCCCGAAGTCCGATCGGGCGGAACTGGCCGTCGACCTGATGACCGAGGCCGGCGTCGACGCCATCGTCCCCTGGGCCGCCCGCAACTGCGTGGCCAAATGGACCGGGGCGAAGGCGGGCAAGGCCCGGGCGAAGTGGGCGTCCGCGGCGCGCGAGGCCGCCAAGCAGGCCCGGCGGGCATGGATTCCGCCGGTCGCCGAGCTGCACGCCACGGGCCAGGTCGTCGAACTCGTCCGCGACGTCGT
>DUOR01000460.1 GCA_012838715.1 Actinomycetales bacterium | reverse complement strand
GGACGGCGTTGGCGACGTCCGAGGCCTCGGCACGGGTCGGGCGGGAGTTGACGATCATCGAATCCAGCATCTGCGTGGCGACGATGACCGGCTTGGCGTTCTCGCGGGCGATCTGCACGGCGCGCTTCTGCACCAGCGGCACGTCCTCCAGCGGCACCTCGACGCCGAGGTCGCCGCGGGCGACCATGACGGCGTCGAACGCGAGGATGATGGCCTCGAGCGCCTCGACGGCCTCCGGCTTCTCCAGCTTCGCGATGACGGGCACGCGGCGGCCCTCCTCGTCCATCACGGCGTGGACGAGCTCCACGTCGGAGGGCGAGCGCACGAAGGACAGGGCGATGAAGTCGACGCCGAGCTTCAGGGCGAAGCGCAGGTCGGCGATGTCCTTCTCGCTGAGCGCCGGGACGGAGATGTCCATGCCGGGAAGGGAGACGCCCTTGTTGTTGGACACCGGGCCGCCCTCGGTGACGCGGCAAATGACGTCGTTGCCCTCGACGCCGATGCATTCGAGGCCGACCTTGCCGTCGTCGACGAGCAGGCGGTCGCCGGGCTTGGCGTCCTGCGCGAGGTTCTTGTAGGTGGTGGAGACCCGGTCGTGGGTGCCCTCCACGTCATCGACGGTGATGCGGACGATTTCGCCGTCCGCCCAGTACGTCGATTCCTCCTTGAACCTGCCGAGCCGGATCTTCGGCCCCTGCAGGTCGGCGAGCACGCCGACGGCGCGGCCGGTGGTGTCCGACGCCTCGCGGACCCAGCGGTAGTTCTGCGCGTGGTCCTCGTGTTCACCGTGGGAGAAGTTGAGTCGGGCGACGTCCATGCCCGCTTCGACGAGGCCGGTGATGCCTTCCAGCGAAGCGACGGCCGGGCCGAGGGTACATACGATCTTTGTTCGTCTCTGCACGACCACAACACTAGCCCTCCGCCCGGATTACGTCAGGCGCGGGTGCCTTTATCCCCCGGGCCGATCCCGGGCTCCCCCGTCTTCTTCGCGCCGGTCGCCGTCACGGCGGTGGCGCCGGCGCCGGCCCGGTCGTCCCCGTCGGTGCCGTCGGTGCCGTCGGGAAGCTCCTGCCCGCCCCGCACTTCCTCGGGTGCTTCCCGACGGCGGTGGCGCAGCATCCAGAGCACCACCAGCGCCCCGAGGAACACGACCGCGGAGGTGACGGTGTTGATGCGCAGGCCGCCGAAGACCTCGGTGGCCTCGTCGGTGCGGATGAGCTCGATGAAGAAGCGGCCCAGGGTGTAGCCGGCGACGTACAGCGCGAAGACCCGGCCCCCGCCCAACCGCAGGCGGCGGTCCAGGACGACGAGGACGACGGCGATGAGCACGTTCCACAGCAGCTCGTAGAGGAACGTCGGGTGCACCACGGCGAGGATCTCGCCGGTGGAGGTGCCGGTGACCGGGGCGGGGCGGCCGAGCTCGTCGACGCGCTCGTAGATTTCCAGGCCCCACGGCAGGTCCGTGGGGCCGCCGTGGAGTTCCTGGTTGAACCAGTTGCCCAGGCGGCCGATGGCCTGGCCGAGGATGATCGCCGGCGCCGCCGCGTCGAGCATCGGGGCGGCGGGGACGCCGCGCCACTTCAGCACGGCCCAGCCCGCCAGGGTGCCCAGGATGACGGCGCCCCAGATGCCCAGGCCGCCGGCCGTGATGTTCAGGGCGGCCCAGGGGTTCGCGCCCTCGCCGAAGTACTTCGGCCAGTCGGTGAGCACGTGGTAGATGCGCCCGCCGATGATGCCCGCCGGGATGGCGGCGATGGCGACGTCGAGCACGATTTCCGGGTTGCCGCCGCGGGCGGCGTAGCGCCGCTTGGTCCACAGCACGCCGATGATGATGGCGGCGAGGATGGACAGCGCGTAACCGCGCAGCGGCAGCGGCCCGAGGTACCAGACGCCCTGCGGGGGCGACGGGATGTTCGCGAGGACGTCGACCACCATCGGCTAGGCCCCCGTTTCGCCGCGCACGCCGCGGGCCAGTTCGCCGGCCAGGTCGACGAGCGCCTCCCGGCTCTCGGCGGCGGCCTTGATCAGCGCCGAGCCGACGATGACGCCGTCGGCGAACTCCGCGATCTCCGCGGCCTGCCCGCCGTTGGAGACGCCCAGGCCGACGCACACCGGCAGGTCCGTGTACTCGCGGGCGCGGCCGACGAGCTCGCCGGCCGCCGAGTCGACGGCCTTCTGGGCGCCCGTGACGCCCATGTGGCTGGTGGCGTAGACGAAGCCGCCCGACGCCTTCGTGGTCAGTGCCACGCGCTCGTTCGTCGACGACGGCGCGACCAGGAAGATGGTGTCCACGTCATGCTTCTCCGCGGCGGCGAGCCAGCGGCCGGCCTCCTCGGGGATGAGGTCCGGGATGATGGCGCCCTTGCCGCCGGCGGCGGCGAAGTCCTCGGCGAACTTCTCCGGGCCGTACTGCAGCACCGGGTTCCAGTACGTCATGGTGACGCAGGTGCCGCCGGCCTCCGTGACCTCGCGGACGACGCGGAACAGGTCGGTGATGCGGAAGCCCTCGGCCAGCGCGATGTTGGCGGCCTCCTGGATGGTCGGGCCGTCCATCATCGGATCGGAGAACGGCAGGCCGACCTCCACGATGTCCGCGCCCG
>DUOR01000459.1 GCA_012838715.1 Actinomycetales bacterium | reverse complement strand
GGCACGCGGCGCACCGCCCGCGCCGGAACCGCCGGCCGCCCCCGACGCACCGCCGGGCGTGGCCTGCAGCTCCCCCGCCGCACCGGAAATGCCGGTGAGGTAGGAGACGTAGCCGGGCACCAGCGGGATGACGCAGGGGCTGGCGAAGGACACCAGGCCGGCGGCCAGCGCCGCGAGCAGCGCCAGGAAAATCGGCCCGTGGGCGGCGGCGTCCGCGAAGGACTGGCCGATGCCGGAGGCCAGGAGGATGTCGGGGGCGGCGCTCATTTAGGCGTCGCCTTCCTCGTCGCGGACCTTCTCGATGGCCGCCCACAGCTCCTGCTCGCTGATCTCCTTCAGGAAGACCACGGCCGGGCGGTGCTGGCGGTCGAGGATCACGGTCGTCGGGATGACCGACGCCGGGATGCCGCCGAGGGCGCCGGCGTTGACGAACGGCGGATCGTAAATCGACGGGTAGGTCATGCCGTTGTCCAGCTTGAAGTCGCGGGGCGCGGCGCGGACGTTGTCGCGCACGTTGATGCCCAGCACCAGGCCGAGGTCCTCTTCCTGCATGCGCTCGTGCACGTTCTGCAGGTCGTCGGACTCGGAGCGGCACGGCGCGCACCACTGGCCCCAGGCGTTGAGCACGACCATCTGGCCCTCGAAGTCGTCGAGGTGGATTTCCTCGCCCTCGTCCATGAGGGATTCGCCGTAGATGTCGGCGACGGGGGCGCGTTCCTCCGGCGCGTACTCCACGACGGTCTGCCCGCCGGGCGAGGAAAACTGGAACGTGCCGCCGATGGCCACCGCGTCATGGCCGACGGTGTCGTCCCCGCACGCGGTCAACGCGAGCGTCAGGGCGAGGCCGGCGGAAGCGGCGATGGTCCGGGACAGGGGGCGCTTCATGTTCATCATCATCGTTGAGGGATCGTCTGCGGCCAAACCACGGCCGGCCCGGCCACCACGCGATCGTCGCGCGCGGTCGGCGCGGGCGGACCCCGGTTCGCAGTTGCTTGCCGACGTTACAGGTGCCCGGCGGGCTCGGCGTAGCGCACGTCGACGATGGTGTCCCCGAGGAAGACGATCGACGTCACCGAGGACAGGTCGCACTGGCGGTTCGCCGGATTGTGGGCCAGCGGGAGATCCCGGGCCCGGCGGCCGGCGGCGACGACGCACAGTTGATGGGTGACGATGACCGCCTCCCGGCCCAGTGCCGCCTCCCGCGCCCGGTCGATGGCGAGGAACATGCGGTCGGCGATGTCCTCGTAGTGCTCGCCCCAGCTGGGCAGGCTCGGGCGGCGCAGCCGCGGCCAGTACTTCGGGTTCCACAGATCGGAGGCCCAGCCCTTCACGTGCAGGCCCTCGAAGGTGTTGCCCGCCTCCAGCACGTCCGGGTCGATGACCGGATCGAGGCCGGTGACCTCGGTCATCGGCTCGGAGGTTTCGCGGGTGCGCTGCAGCGGCGAGCACGCCAGGTAGGCGACGTCATGGCCGCGGAAGGACTCCGCGGTGGCCTTCGCCTGGGCGCGGCCCCGCTCGGACAGGGTGTAGCCCGGCAGCCGCCCGTAGAGGATGCGGTCCGGGTTGTGGACTTCACCGTGGCGGACCAGGTGGACGATGGTCCGCGGCGCGTGGTCGTGGACGCGCACCCCTTCCGCGGTCACGCGCCCGCTCCCGGGGTGGCGGCGGCAGCGGCCTCGGCCGCGCGGCCGAAGGCCTTCTCGATGATCTCGAAGTCCGCGTCGGTCAGCGCCGAGGACGCGAACCACGTCTCGAAGCTGCTCGGCGGCGCGTAGACGCCGTTCTCCAGCAGGGCGTGGAAGAACGCCGGGTAGCGGAAGGTGTCCGCGGCCTTCATGTCGTCGAAGTTGCGGCCCTCGCCCTCCGCGAACCGCGGCGAGAAGAACGTCGCGGCCCGCTGGATGTTGTGGGCCACCCCGGCGGCCGACAGGGCGTCGGAAAGCAGGGAGGAGAGGCGATCCGCGTTCGCGGCGACGGCCTCGTAGACGGAGGCGTCGGCGGCGCGGAGGCTCGCCAGGCCGGCGGCCACGGACACCGGGTTACCTGAGAGGGTGCCCGCCTGGTAGACGGGGCCCTGCGGCGCCAGGTGCTCCATGACGTCGCGGCGGCCGCCGAACGCGGCCGCGGGCAGGCCACCGGACACGACCTTGCCGAAGGTGGTCAGGTCGCCGGCCACGTCGTCGACGCCGAACCAGCCCTTCGCGGAGGTGCGGAAACCGGTCATGACCTCATCGAGGATGAGCAGCGCGCCATCGGCGTGGGCGATCTCCTTCAGCTCGGCGTTGAAGCCCTCGTCCGGGGCGACCGTGCCCATGTTGCCCGCCGCGGCCTCGGTGATGATGCACGCGATCTCGCCCGGGTTCTCCGCGAACGCGCGGCGCACGGCCTCCAGGTCGTTGTAGGGCACCACGATGGTGTCCGCCGCGGAGGCGCCGGTGACGCCCGGCGAATCCGGCAGGCCGAACGTGGCGACGCCCGAACCGGCCGACGCCAGCAGCGCATCCACGTGGCCGTGGTAGCAGCCGTCGAACTTCACGATCTTGCCGCGGCCCGTGAAACCGCGGGCCAGGCGCACCGCCGACATCGTGGCCTCGGTGCCGGAATTGACCAGGCGCACCTCCTCCACGGACGTGCGGGAGATGATTTCCTCCGCCAGCTCCGTCTCGCCGTTGGTCGGGGCGCCGAAGGACAGGCCGCGGCCCGCCGCCTCGCGCACCGCCTCCACCACCGCCGGGTGGGCGTGGCCCATGAGCATCGGGCCCCACGAGCACACCAGGTCCACGAACTCGTTGCCGTCGACGTCGACCAGGCGCGAACCGCTGGCGGACTCGATGAAGCGGGGCGTCCCGCCAACGGAGCCGAAGGCCCGCACCGGCGAATTCACGCCGCCGGGCGTCACCGACCGGGCGCGGTCGAACATTCGCGACGACGTGGCCGTCTGCTGATTCTGGGGCATATCCGAGGAAGTCACGGCCCCATCGTAGGTAACCGCCGCACCGCCCGGCCAACCCCGGTCAACCCCGCACGGCGGGGAACGGCGTCAGCGGCGGCGGCCGCGGAGGAACGCGCCCACGAAGTCGCGCTCGACGGTGACGCCCAAACGGCGGGAGCGCCACTCGATCCACAGGCTCGACAGCACCATCAGCAGCGCCGCGGGCAGCGGGTGCAGCACGCCGGCGATGGACACCGCCAGCACGGCGACGTTGTACGTCGACGCGATGACGATGTTGCTGTCCATCGTCCGGTGCACCCGTCGGGCCAGGCGGATCGCGTCGGGGATGGCCCCGACCCGGTCGCGCATGGACACGGCGTCGGACTCCTCGATCTCCAGGTCCTCCACGCCGTCGCCGGAGGCCATGAGCACGCCGACGTCGG
>DUOR01000458.1 GCA_012838715.1 Actinomycetales bacterium | reverse complement strand
GCGCTGCAGGCCCGCCAGTTCAATGCCGCGCAGGCGACGGGCTCGACGTTCATCAACATGAAGGACGTCTCCAACGTCGACGCCGCCATGTGCGGCCCGGACGGCGAGCGCCACGTCTCCGCGTTCCTGGACTCCGACGTCGCGAACTACAACATGCCGAACCACCTCACCCACGAGGGTTCCCGCGTCGTCGCGACCCAGGTCGCCAACGCGTACCGCGGCTAGTTTTTCGCCGGCTCGCGGCTGGGCCGCGGCTGGTTCTCGCTGTTCGCGGCTGGTTTTCGCTGTTCATGGCTGGTTTTCGCTGCTCGCGGCTGGACCGCAGCTGACTCGCGGCTGGTTCTCGCTGGACCGCGGCTGACTCGCGGCTGTCTTTCGGCTCCTTTCGCCGGCCCGCCCCCGCTTCCGGGGTGGGCCGGCTTTTTCGTGCCGGTTCGCCCGGTTTCCCCGTGCTCCCCCGAGTCCGGGGTCGGCTCGAAACGGATGCTGCGCCGGGCCGGGAGCCCCTGACCCGATCTCTTTAACTCGGGATCACCCAAAACTCGGGATCAATAACTCGGGATCAGTACTGATCCCGAGTTGAAGGCAGCCGCATCCGACTGATCCCGAGTTATTGATCCCGAGTTAAAGGGGCCCCGGGCCGACGAGAGCATGCATCGGCTCGGGCGGAGTCGACCGAACTGGCACATCGGGCGCCGACCCGGCCGAATGCGGGCCCGCCGAACGCCGGACACTGCGAACGCGGGGGCGGTCGGGCGGACGCGGACGGCCTATCGTCGTGAAGCATGAAGGAAGCGCAGGAGAACACGCCCACCTCAACCAGCGGTGACCCCGCGGCGGAAGTGTGGGCGATGTACGACGCCGACCGCATCCCCACCGGCACCACGATGACGCGCGGCGAGAAATTCCGGCCGGGCGAGCTCCACATGGTGGTGACCGTCTGCATTTTCGGCGCCGACGGACGGATGCTCATCCAGCGGCGCGCCGACGACAAAGCCGGATGGCCGGGACTGTGGGACTTCACCACCGGCGGCAGCGTCACCGCCGGCGAAAGCAGCCGGACGGGCGCCGAACGCGAGGTGTTCGAGGAACTGGGCATCCGGCTCGACCTCACCGGCGTGCGCCCCAGCTTCACGTTCAATTTCCGCCACGGCTTCGACGACGTGTACCTGCTGCGCGCCGGCGACAACGCGGGCGACAACGCGGGCAACAATGCCGGCGCGGATCTGCCGCCGGTGGACCTCGCCACGCTGGCCATCCCGAATGCGGAGGTCGCCGAGGCGGCGTGGGCCACGCGCGAGGAGATTCACGAGCTGAACCAGCGGGGGAAGTTCATCCCCTATCGGGCGTCGGCCATCGATTTCGTATTCGACATGGTCGGCCGGAGCGACATCATGGACCTCGCCGAGCAGGGCAGCCGCCCCGGCACCGGCCCGGCGGGATTCTGGGGGCAGGGTAACTCCGCACGCTCCGAAACCGACGCCAAAAACCCATGAAAAAGGCCCCCACCTGCGGTAACAGGTGGGGGCCGTTGTGGAGCCGCCGGGAATTGAACCCGGGTCCTCCGCCAACTCGCCAGGGCTTCTCCGTGCGCAGTTTGCGCGGGGTCTCTGCTCGGCCCTCCGGTTCAGGCAAACGATGACCGGATGACGGGCCCAGCCGCAAGTAGGTGTCCCCGCCGGACCTTGCGGCCCATCCGGCGAGCGAGCCCCATTAAACGATGCCAGGGTCCGGGCCAGAGGCCTGCCCGGTCTGACAGACACGCGGTCGCTGCTTAGGCAGCGAGGGCGTAGTCGCGCTGAGTGTTCTCGGCGCTTATTGGGTTGCTGCGACGCTTACGGTGGTCTCCAGCCTGCACCGGCACGCTTCCCCTGGCTCACTGTACGGAGTCGAAACCATGTCGGCCCCTTGTCGTGCCTGTCGGGCGGGATGCGTCTTGCTGTGCCCGGCAGGATGGTTCAGCATAACCCCATACGTATCCGGGGTCAAGGTTGCGGGCGTTGGCCGTGCTTTCCGACGCACGCCCGTTCGGCGCCCGGGCCCGCCACCAGGCCCCCGCCCCCTTGCGCGGCTCAGCCCCGGATGCCCTGGATTCCCTTGACGTCAGCCCTGGATGCCCTTGATGCGGCGGCCGAGTTCGCGGGTGATTTCGCGTTCCTCGGTGCGGCGCTTGATGTCCTGGCGCTTGTCGTAGTCCTGCTTGCCCCGGGCGAGCCCGAGTTCGACCTTCAGCCGGCCGTTCTTGAAGTACAGGGACAGCGGGATCAGGGTGTTGTTGCCGTCGCGGGTTTTGCCGATCAGGGAATCGATCTCCGAGCGGTGCAACAGCAGCTTGCGGTTGCGCTTGGGCGGGTGGTTGGTCCAGTTGCCGTGCGAGTACTCCGGGATGTGGAGGCCGCGCAGCCACACTTCGCCGTCGTCGATGGTGGCGAAGGCGTCGTTGAGCGAGGCGCGGCCCTCGCGCAGCGCCTTGACCTCGGTGCCGACGAGGACGACGCCGCACTCGTGGGTCTCCAGGATGTTGTAGTCGTGCCGGGCGCGACGGTTGGTCGCGATCACCGGATTCGCGGCCGCACCCTTCTTCGAGTTCTTCTTCGACTTCTTTGCCATAACCCGACCAAGCCTAGCGTGCCGACGGTGGCGGGCAGGCATCCGGATCCCATCCGACCTGCGGGTTGCGGCGAGTTGCTTCGGCAACCTGAAAATTTCGTTAACTTCGGGATTGGTTCATCAATGCCACGATTCACCGTGGCGACGACTGAATGGCATATTCCGCACCTATTCCCGCACATAAAGAGCGCATTTTCGGATTTACGGCGCATTTCGGACATGGAGGAAAACCATGGCAGACGCAACGAAAACGAGTGAAAGACACGGAGGGCAATCCGGCGGCGCGAACGGGGAACGGGAGAAGCCGAAGGGCTTCCTCGCCGCGTTGGAACGCGTCGGCAATGCCCTGCCCAACCCCTTCTGGTTGTTCGTCATCCTGGCGGGCGTGGTCATCGTGTCCTCGTGGCTGGGGGCGATGGCCGGCATGTCCGCCGAGGACCCGGCCACGGGCGACATCATCGAGGTCGAAAGCCTGCTGACGCCGGAGAACCTGCAGCGCATGGTCACCGACGCGGTGGACAACTTCGTCACCTTCGCCCCGCTGGGCCTGATTCTGGTGTGCATGCTCGGCGTCGCCATCGCCGAGTACTCCGGTTTCATCGGCGCGGCCATCCGTGGCGCGGTGTCGAAGGTGTCCTCGCCGATGTGGCTGACCTTCGTCGTCGCCCTGTCCGGCGTGACCGGCTCCATCGCCTCCGACGCCGTGTACGTCATCCTCATCCCGCTGGGCGCCGCGGCGTTCCGCGCTGTGGGCCGCAACCCGATCGTCGGCGCGATGGTCGCCTTCGCGGCCTCCTCCGCCGGATTCAACTCTTCGCTGGTCCTGAACATCACGGACGTCCTGCTCGCCGGCATCTCCACGTCGGCCGCGCAGTTCGTCGACCCGGAATACGTCGTGTCGCCGCTGGCGAACTACTTCTTCTCCATGGCGTCGTCGATTGTGCTGGCGATCATCATCACCGCGGTGACGGAACTGTTCATCGTCAAGCACACGAAGAAGACGATCGACGAGGACAAGATCAATTACGAGGCCGCGTCGTTCACGAAGCCGGAGCGCGGCGGCGACGATGAGGACGCGGACGAGGACGGCAACTCCAACGGCTCCGACGCCAACGGCTCCCGCTCCAACGGCTCCGACTCCAACGGCAACTCGGACAGCTCCGACGCCGACGATTCCGGCTCCGACGCCAGTTCCACGTCGTCGGAAAGCAACGGCGAGACGAAGACGAAGGAGGAGCTGCGCGACGAGCTCGAGCTCGACCCGGAGGAGTCGCGGGCGCTGAAGATCGCGGGCCTGACCGCCGTGGCCGTCGTGGCCGCGTGGTGCGCACTGCTGTTCATCCCGGGGTCGCCGCTGCGCGGTGAAGGCGACGGCATCCTGAATTCGCCGCTGCTGACCGACATCGTCGTGTCGATTGCGCTGCTGTTCGCGGCGGTCGGCATCGCGTACGGCATCGCCTTCGGGTCGGTGCGCTCGTCGGCGGACATCCCCGATTTCATGGAGAAGGGCCTGGGCACCCTGACCGCGATGATGGTGCTGTTCTTCGCCGTCGCCCAGTTCACGTCCTACTTCTCGTGGTCGAACCTGGGCCAGTGGACCGCCATCAAGGGTGCCGAAATGCTGACCCGCGCCGACCTCCCACCGCTGGTGCTCTTCGCGGCGCTGGTGCTGATGGTCGCGCTGCTGAACCTGCTCATCACGTCCGGTTCCGCGCAGTGGGCGCTGATGGCGCCGGTGGTCGTGCCGATGCTCATGTACGTCGGCATCACGCCGGAGGTGTCGCAGATGCTGTTCCGCATCGGCGATTCGCCGACGAACATCATCACGCCGATGTCGCCGTACTTCGCCCTGGCGCTGACGTTCCTGCAGAAGTACCACAAGCCCGCCGGCGTGGGCACGCTGATGTCG
>DUOR01000457.1 GCA_012838715.1 Actinomycetales bacterium | reverse complement strand
CGGGACAAGCGGGACGAACGGGATAGACGGGACGAGCAGGCGAGGCGGACGGGACAAGCGGGGCGAACGGGATAGACGGGACGAGCAGGAGAGGCGGACAGAGCAGGCCGGACAGAGCAGGCCGGACAGGCGGGGCGGGCGAGACGAGGGGCGGACGGAGCGAATGGGACGGACAGAGCGGGCGGGACGGGCGGGACGGGCCGGGGCGCAGCCGAAGGGGCCGCGGCCCCGAGGAATTGGGGTCGCGCACGGGCCGGCAACATGAGCCACTGAACCGCTCGGTGCAGTCGAAGTCGAGGCACCCACACGACTTCGAGGAACAACAAGGCCGAACGCCTTGCAGGGGGCACACCGATCGGTGCACTTCACCGCCGTTTTCTGATGTATACATCATTAATTTCGGCGAAAACCCCACGAAAAGCACGTTGATCATCTTTTAATAAGTGCACCGCTGACGGAGGTCAAGGGACGCACCCGCCGCCCGACGACCCTTCACAAGTCAACCCAGAAAACCCAACCCAGCTGCCCGGCCCGACGCGAGTGCCGGTGGTGCGGCAAACGCCGCACCACGCGAAGCACCGCACCGCAAACGCGAAGCACCGCAACGCACCGCACCGCGACGCAAAAGCACCGCCAACGCACCCCGCGCCGGCAGCGAGCACCGTCAGGAGTTCCCAATGCGAATCGGAATCCCCATTGAGCCGGATCCCCGGCAACCTCTCGTGGCCGCCACGCCGGATACCGTCGGCAAGCTGATCAAGCTCGGCTATGACGTGGACGTACAGTCCGGTGCCGGCGCCCGTGCCGCGTACCCGGATGAGCTTTATCTTGCTGCGGGCGCTCGCATTGTCGGAGAGGATGTGTGGGGCGCGGATGTCGTGACCACGCTGGATGCGCCGCCGCGGGAGTTCCGTGGGCGCATGCGCGAGGGCGCGATGCTGGTGGCGCGGATGGCGCCGGGCCGTAATGCGGACCTGGTGCAGGAGCTTGCCGACGCCGGCCTGACCGCTCTCGCGATGGATGCGGTGCCGCGGTTGAGCCGTGCGCAGTCGATGGATGTTCTGTCGTCGATGGCGAATATCGCGGGTTACCGTGCGGTCGTGGAGGCGGCGAATTCGTTTGGCCGTCTGTTCACGGGGCAGGTGACGGCGGCGGGCAAGGTTCCGCCGGCGACGGTGTACGTGATTGGCGCCGGCGTCGGTGGCCTGGCGGCGATTGGCACGGCGAATTCGATGGGCGCCATCGTGAAGGCGACGGACCTGCGTCCGGAGGCGGGCGAGCAGGTCGAGTCGATGGGCGCGGAGTTCGTGCCCATCCCGGTGGCGTCGGAGAAGTCCGACGACGGTTACGCCAAGGAGATGACCGAGGACCAGGCGACCGCCGCGGCGCGCCTGTACTCGGATCAGTCGGCGGCGGCGGACATCGTCATCACCACGGCGAACATCCCGGGCCGCAAGTCCCCGCTGCTGCTGACCGCCGACGACGTCGCCCGCATGAAGCCGGGCAGCGTCATCGTGGACATGGCCGCGGCGAACGGCGGCAACTGCGAGCTGACCGTGCCGGGCGAGGTCATCGTCACCGACGGCGGCGTGACCATCATCGGCCACACCGACCTGGCGGGCCGCCTGCCGGGCCAGGCGTCGCAGCTGTACGGCCAGAACATCGTGAACCTGTTCAAGCTGATCACCCCGGGCAAGGACGGTTCGCCGGTCCTCGCGCTTGACGACGACATCATCCGCGGCATCACCGTGACGCTGAACGACACCTCGTCGGAAAGCACCGGCGAGGCGACTCCCGTGGAGGGTTCGAGCTTCGCGACCGTCGGCGACACCCGCATCCTGTGGCCCCCGCCGCCGGTGCAGGTGTCGGCGACGCCCGCAGCGGCCGCGCAGGAGAAGCTCGCCGCGGCCGCCGGCACCGAGGAACCGGAGAAGGTCGCCTTCATGGGCGGCAAGCGCGCCGGCATCGGCCTGGCCGTGGCCATCGCGCTGGGCGCGGCGGTCATCCTGGCCAGCCCCGTCTCCGTCAGCGCGAACTACATGGTGCTGACGCTGGCCATCATCCTCGGCTTCTACGTCATCTCCGCCGTCACCCCGCGACTGCACACGCCGCTGATGTCCGAGACGAACGCCATCTCCGGCATCGTCCTCGTGGGCGGGATCCTGGTGGTCAGT
>DUOR01000456.1 GCA_012838715.1 Actinomycetales bacterium | reverse complement strand
GGGGCCGGGGGAGCCGGGCATGATCCGCGCGGTGCTGTCCATCGGCGCGAACCTCGGCGACGCCCGGGCCGCGCTGCGCACCGTCCGCGACGCCTTCGCGGCCGACGTCGTCGCCGCCTCCGACGTGTACCGCACCCCGCCGTGGGGCGGCGTCGAGCAGGGCGACTTCCTCAACGCCGTCCTCATCGTCGACGTCGACCTGACGCCGCTGGAGCTGCTCCGCGCCGGCCAGGAACTCGAGGACGCCGCCGAGCGGGTGCGCGAGGTGCGCTGGGGGCCGCGCACCCTCGACGTCGACGTCGTGCAGGTCCGCGAGCTTTCCGACGCCGGTGCGCCGGGGCCCGAAATCGTCTCCGACGAACCCGTCCTGACGCTCCCGCACCCCTGGGCCCACGAGCGGGCCTTCGTCCTCGTGCCCTGGCTCGACGCCGATCCGGCGGCGCGCCTGGGCGACCGGGACGTCGCGGGCATCGTCGGAAAGCTCTCGCCCTCGGACGTGGCCGACGTGAAGAGGGACCCCGCGGGGTGGGGGCCGTGACCCCCATGAAACCGACGTCGCCGGTGTCGCTGATCCTCGTCGCGCTGGTGTGCGCGCTGGGCTCGTACATGATCGTCGCGCGGTTCTTCGGCTCGCTGGTGTCCCGCGGTTACTGGGAACTGTTCTTCCCGTGGGTGCTCATCGCGGTGTGCCTCTACGGCGCCCGCCGCGTGCGCGCCGCCATCGACGACAACGGGGTGGGGCAGGACCGCAGCCAGATGAACCCGCTGACCCTGGCGCGCTGGCTGGTGGTCGGCACCGCCTCCGCGTGGCTGGGCGCGGTGCTCACCGGCGTCCACGCCGGCGGGCTGTTCTGGGCCCTGCCCCGCTGGGCCGACCTCGTCGCCGCGCAGGAGGACGGGCCCGTCGCGGCCGTCGGAGCCATCACCGGGCTGGCCCTCGCCATCGCCGGGCTGTGGCTCGAAAGATCCTGCCGGATACCTCCGGATGACGAAGGATCCGCCCCGTCGGGAGGGGAACCGTTGCCGCCGTCGGTAGGCTGGAACGCATGACCTACCCGGAGGATGACCGTCACCCGCTCGGCTCCCACGACGAGGGCCCCGTCACGCACGGGGAATTCGACGTACCCGCGGAGCATTCCGCGGACGAATACGGCGCGTACGGCGACGTCGGCGAGACGCCCGCCGCCGGCGCCGGCACCTCCGTGGGGGAGGGGGACGCCACCGACAAGGCCGGAACGGTTCTGATGGTGGCCCTGATCGTCCTCGCCGCCGTGGCCTCCGTGGTGATGCTCTTCGCCACCTCCACCGCGTGGATGAAGATCGGCGTCCTGGCCGGGCTGTGGGCCGCCGTCATCGGCGCCCTCCTGGTCGCCCGCTACCGCCGGCAGCTGGCCGCGGAACGCAACCGGATCTCCGATCTGGAGCTGCGCCACGAACTCGAACTCGACCGCGAGCTGGCGACGCACCGCGAGCAGGAGCTCATCCTCGAGCAGAATTACCTCGATTCCCTGGAATCCCGCGACGACGACACCATCGCGCAGCTGCGCGCCGAGATCGTCGCCCTCCGCGAGCACCTCGCCGAGCTGCTGGGCCAGGATCTCGACGACGAGCGCATCGCGCTGCGCGCCCGCGCCGAGCGCCTGCGCGAGCTGGATTCCCCGGGTTCCCCGCTGAAGGATCCGGTCGCCCATGACCGGCCCACCCCGCGTGCGGCGATGCACCGCGCGGAGGCCACCGCCAGCGGGCGCGTCGGCACGCACACCAACCACGGCCCCGTCGGCGTGGGCCGGGAGCGTCACGACGATCCGGTGGACGTCCCGGTCGTCGACAACGGCTTCGCCGACGCCTCCCCGGTCGACGAGCCCGAGGAGCGGCCCGCCGC
>DUOR01000455.1 GCA_012838715.1 Actinomycetales bacterium | reverse complement strand
GCCGCGTGCAGGCGCCGCCCCGCCCGCGTGCCGGCGTCGCTTGCCGACGTCGCCCGCGCGGCGGCCAAGTCCGGTTCCCCGGGGCCCGTTCCCCGTTAGACTCGGAGCGGTGAACACCTCTGCAGCCCAGCCGGCAGCCCGGATGGACGGAAGCGCCGGCCCCGCCGCCGACCGGCGCAGCCACCCCGAGTCCACCGCCCTGCTCACCGACAAATACGAGCTGACGATGCTCCAGGCGTCGCTGCGGGACGGCACCGCCGATCGTCGCTGCGCCTTCGAGGTTTTCGGCCGTCGCCTGCCCAACGAGCGCCGTTACGGCGTGGTCGGCGGCACCGGCCGCGTCCTCGACGCCATCCAGCGGTTCCGTTTCACGGACGAGCAGTTGGCGACGCTCGACTTCCTCGACGACGCCACCCTGGAGTACCTGCGCAACTACCGGTTCTCCGGGACGATCGACGGGTACCGGGAGGGTGAGCTGTACTTCCCCGCCTCCCCGATCCTCACCGTCCGCGGCACGTTCGCGGAGTGCGTGATCCTGGAGACGGTCATCCTCTCCATCCTCAACGCCGATTCCGCCATCGCGTCGGCCGCGGCCCGCATGGTCACCGCCGCCGGCGGCCGCCCCATCATCGAGATGGGTTCGCGCCGCACCCACGAGGAGGCCGCCGTCACCGCCGCCCGCGCCGCGTACCTGGCGGGGTTCACGGCGACGTCGAACCTCGAGGCGTCGGCACGCTACGGCATCCCCGCCTCCGGCACGGCGGCGCATTCGTGGACGCTGCTGCACACGAACCCCGACGGCACGCCCGACGAGGCCGGTGCGTTCCGCGCGCAGGTGGAGACCCTCGGCCTGGACACCACCCTGCTGGTGGACACCTACGACATCGCCGTCGGCGTGGCCACCGCCATCGAGGTCGCCGGCCCGGAGCTGGGTGCGGTGCGCATCGACTCCGGTGACCTGGGCGTGCTGGCCCGCCAGGTGCGGCAGCAGCTCGACGGCCTGGGGGCGCACAACACCCGCATCGTGGTGTCCTCCGACCTCGACGAGTTCGCCATCGCCGCGCTGCGGGCCGAACCGGTCGACGTGTACGGCGTGGGCACCTCCGTGGTCACCGGTTCCGGCGCCCCGACCGCGGGCCTGGTGTACAAGCTGGTCGAGGTCGACGGCGTTCCCGTGGCCAAGCGGTCCCGCGACAAGAAGAGCCACGGCGGCGCGAAGGCCGCCATCCGCGCCTGCCGCCGCTCCGGCACCGCCGTGGAGGAGGTCGTCTTCCCCCTCGACGGCGACGCCCCCGACGTGGGCACCCTCGACGCGCAGCAGCTGACCATCCCCATGGTCCGCGACGGCGACCTCGTCGACGGCCTGCCCTCCCTCGAGGAATCCCGCGATCACCTCGCCCGCGCACTCGTCTCCCTGCCGTGGGAGGGCCTCGCCCTGTCCCGCGACGAGCCGGTGCTGCACGTTCGTTTCGCGAGCGTGTGAACGTTGGCCGACACCGAATCCGACGCCAACACCGGCGGGAACGCCTCCGCGCATAACGCGGGCACCGGCGCGAACGCCGGGGCGGACCGCGTCGAAAAGCTCCTGGCGCACGCGGTGGAGGCGCTCGGCGGCGCCGAACGCGCCGGGCAGGTGCGCATGACCCGCGCCGTGCACGACGCGCTGGACAACGGCCGCCACCTCGCGGTGCAGGCCGGCACCGGCACCGGCAAGTCGCTGGCGTACCTGGTGCCCGCGGTGGACCGCGCGATGGCGGAGGGGCAGTCGGTCATCGTCTCCACCGCCACGATTGCACTGCAGCGCCAGCTGGTCGAGCGGGACCTCCCCCGGCTTGCCGACGCGCTGGAGCCGCACCTGGACCGCCGCCCCACGTTCGCGATTCTCAAGGGCCGCGCCAACTACCTGTGCCGCAACAAGGTCTCGGAGGTGCCGCTGGACGAGGGCGACGACGGTTTCGGCGGCGACGGCCCGTCCGGCACGGGCGCCCTGATCGATGAGGCGCAGCTGTCCCGCACCGCGAAACAGGTTCTGTACCTGCGGGAATGGGCGCAGGAGACGGAGGACGGCGACCGCGATACCCTGCCCCGCGGCGTGGGCAACGATGCGTGGCGGCAGGTGTCCGTCACCGCCCGTGAATGCGTCGGCGCCGCGAAATGCCCCTTCGGCGACACCTGCTTCGCCGAGGCCGCCCGCGCCCGCGCCGCGGACGTCGACGTCGTGGTGACCAACCACGCCCTGCTGGCCATCGACGCCATGTCCGACGGGCTGATCCTCCCCGAGCACGAGTACGTCATCGTCGACGAGGCCCACGAGCTGGACGGGCGCATCACGTCCGTCGCCACCGAGGAGATTTCCGCCACCGGCGTGACCATGACCGCCAAACGCGCCAAGAAGGTCGGCGCGCGGGAGGAGGCGCAGGCCGTCGAGGATTCGCTGGGCGTGCTGCAGGAGGCGCTGGTCGGCCTGGGCGACGCGGGCGTCGGCCGCTGGGACGAGATTCCGCCGCTGGTCGGCGAGGCCCTCGCGGCGCTGCGCAATTCCCTGTGGCACATGCAGACCGCCCTGGGAACGAGCCAGGAGGGCGACGCCACCGAACGCCAGACGGTCCGCGCCGCCACCGAGAACTTCCACGACGCCGTGGTGCGCATGCTCGCCATGGACGACGGCGACGTCGTCTGGCTCGGCGAGAAACGCAGCCTCTTCGTCGCGCCGCTGACCGTGTCGGACCTGCTGCGCGAGCGGCTCTTCGCCGAGAACACCGTGGTGCTGACCTCCGCGACGCTGGCCCTCGGCGGCGGCTTCACCGCGATGGCCGCGACCTGGGGCCTGCCCCAGGGCGAATGGGACGGCATGGACGTGGGCACGCCCTTCGACCCGGCGAAGTCCG
The DNA here is from genome assembly GCA_012838715.1 of Actinomycetales bacterium. Taxonomy (GTDB): domain Bacteria; phylum Actinomycetota; class Actinomycetes; order Mycobacteriales; family Mycobacteriaceae; genus Corynebacterium. The sequence continues at coordinate 638 of DUOR01000455.1, read as the reverse complement.
GCATCCTCTACGTCGCCCGGCACCTGCCGAAACCCGGCCGCGACGGCACCGACCCGAAGCTCATGGGTGAGCTGGAGGGCCTGATCAAGGCCGCCGGCGGCCGCACCCTGGGCCTGTTCACCTCCCGCCGCGGCGCGGAGCTGGCGGCCGAGGAGATGCGCAAGCGGGTGCCCTTCGACGTGCTGTGCCAGGGCGACGACGCCATCGGCACGCTGGTGGAGAAGTTCGCCGCCAACGAGAACTCCTGCCTCTTCGGCACCCTGTCGCTGTGGCAGGGCGTCGACGTGCCGGGCCCCGCGCTGTCGCTGGTGGTCATCGACCGCCTCCCCTTCCCCCGGCCGGATGATCCCCTGCTGTCCGCGCGTTCCGACGCCGCCTCGGCCGCCGGCCGCAGCGGCTTCATGGAGGTCTCGGCGACCCACGCCGCCCTGCTCATGGCGCAGGGCGCCGGCCGCCTGCTGCGGTCCGTGGATGACCGCGGCGTCGTCGCCGTGCTCGATCCCCGCTTGGCGACGGCACGCTACGGCTCCTGGATCGCCGCCTCCATGCCGCCGTTCTGGCGGACCACCGACGGCGCCGTGGCCCGCAAGGCCCTGGAACGCCTAGTGGCGCAGCGCTTCGGGGGCTAATGCCGCGGC
>DUOR01000043.1 GCA_012838715.1 Actinomycetales bacterium | reverse complement strand
CGGTCGAGCTTGCCGACGTCGCTGCGGCGGCGTTTCGGCCGCGAGGCGGAAACCGTCGTGGACTCGTGCGCGCTGGAGCGTCCGCTGGATCCGGTGTCGCCGGGCATCGACGTGACGCGGGCGGAGTTCGCCTGGCACGTCACCCACGAGGGCGCCCTGACCGTCGGCGACATCCTCGACCGCCGCAGCCGGATCGGGCTCGTCGCGGTGGACCGGGAGGCCGCCCTACCTGCGGCGGAAGAGGCCCTCGAACTCAAATAGACCCCTCTGTCTACTTAGGGTGTTTCCGGGTGTAGGGTTGGCGCCATGCATGAGGTCACCTTCCCCGACATCCCCACCCTGCGCGACCGCGGCACCCTGAAGTGGACCGCCTACCCGGATGACGTCCTCCCCCTTTGGGTCGCCGAGTCCGACGCCGCCACATGCCCCGCGGTCATCGACGCGGTGCGGGCGGCCGTCGACCGGGAGTACTTCGGGTACCCGCGGCGCAGCGTCGCGGACCTCGCCGAGGCGACCGCCGACTGGTACGCCGACCGTTACGGCTGGCGCCCCGACGCCGACCGCATCCACCCCGTCGCCGACGTGGTCCGCGGCGTCACCCTCGCCGTGCGCTACCTCACCCGCCCGGATTCGCCGGTGGTGCTGCCGGTGCCCGCCTACATGCCCTTCTTCGAGGTGGGCCCCGCCGCCGACCGCGAGCTGGTGCACGTGCCCACGCTTTCCGATGGCCCCGATCCGGCGGCCGTGGAGGAGGCCTTCCGCAACGGCGCGGGCAGCCTCATCCTCTGCAACCCGAACAATCCGCTGGGGTTCACCTTCACGGCCGACAAGCTCCGCGAGCTGGCCGACATCGCGGCGAAGTACGGTGCCCGGATCATCTCCGACGAAATCCACGCCCCCGTCGTCCTGGACGGGAGGCATGTGCCGGCGGCGTCGGTGTCCGGCACCGCCGAGCGGGTGACCGTCACGGTGACCGCGACGTCGAAGGGCTGGAACACCGCGGGCCTGAAGTGCGCGCAGATGATCCTCAACGAGTCCGACGACGCGGCGTGGCGGAAGCTGGCGCACGTGATCAAGGAGGGCGTGTCGACACTGGGCATGGTCGCGGCGACCGCCGCCTACCGCGACGGCGGCCCCTGGCTGGACAACTTCAACGACGTCCTGCGGACCAACCTGGACACCCTCGAACGCCGTCTGCCGGAGGTGGCGCCGGGCGCGGTGCTGCGCCGCCCGAAGGCCTCGTACCTGGCGTGGATTGATTTCCGAGGCGTCGACGGCGTCGGCGGCGTCGGCGATGGGTCGGGCGAGCCGATGGAGCCGCAGAAGTGGCTGCTGGAGAACGCGAAGGTGGCCCTCAACCCGGGCCCGGCGTTCGGCGAGGGCGGCGCGGGGCACGTGCGCCTGAACTTCGCGACCTCCCCCGAGATCCTCGACGCCGCCCTCGATCGGATCGGGGCGGCGGTGGCCGGGGACCGGTAGCGGCGGCCGGTAGCGACGGCGACGGCGCCCGGCCACGGGCTGGCCGGGCGCCGTTGACGTTCGCGCCGGAAGCGGCCGAGCTTAGGCCGGGACGCCGTTGACGATGAGGGAGCCGTCGGCGTTGACGGTGACGTCGGCGGCCATCGCGGCGGCCATGTTCACGCGCACGTGCTCGGCGGAACCCTCGGCCGGGGTCAGCGGGTAGCCGGCCTCGATGGCGGTGGCCGCGATGATGCGGTTGCGCTGCTCCTCGGTGAGCTCCGGGAACATCGGCTCGAGCAGGCCGGCGTAACCGGCGGGGATGACGATTTCGCGGTTGACGTCGTAAATCTGCGGGAAACCGTAGGTCATGCGCTCGGTGTACTGGGCGACGGCGGCGTCGTCGGTCATGTACGGGGTGTCGGCGGCGACGCACTCGGCGATGGTCGCGCCACAGCGCCACTCCAGCTCGGCGCGCAGCTCACCGGCGGCGGCCTCGATGAGCGGGCGGAACTGCGGGTCGGCCCAGCGGTCGGCGGCGGCCTGGTTGCCCATCATGCGGCCACCCATGACGTCCAGCGGGTAGTGCACGCCCATGACCAGGCGGGACTGGCCGGCCTCGGAGGACCGGGCCTGAATCTGCGGAGCGACCTCCGGCAGCATCACGGACATGAGCGACGCGGTCCACGCGGCCTTGTTGGTGTGGCCCGACGGGTAGGCCGGGGTCTCCGAGTACGGATCGTCGTCACCGGCCTCGTCGCGGTAGTACCGCTCGATGCGGTCCGGGGCGACGACGAACGGGCGGTCGTAGTCGTAGGTGTACTTCTCCGCGAAAGTGGAGCTGGCGATTCCGCCCGCGCGGGCGAGGTTGCCGGACAGCAGCGCGGTCGTCTTCGGCAGGCGGCCCTCCGCGAACGCATCGCGGAAGTGGGCGCCGAGGTTGGCGCCGAAACCGGCCGAGAGGTTGACCAACGGGTCGTCGTGGTCGTCGGCAAGCGCCAGCAGCTGGGCCTCACGGTCATCGCGGGCGGCGTTGTTGATGGCCACCACGCTCTCGAGGTTCTGCTCGAGGATCTCCGGGTGGTTCTCCTCCAGGTCGCGGAACGGGTCGACGACCGAGTGGTAGAAGATGCCCTCGGCGGACATGTCCGACGGGTACGCGCGGGCGATGTAGTCGGCCGGGAACGGCTGCGGGATCGGCGCGCCGTTCTCGTCGACCGGCGCGTCCTCCTGCGCCTGGATGATGCTCGGGGCGCCCATCGGCGGGAAACCGGTGGCGCCGGCGACGACGTCCTGGATGAGCGAGTCTTCCGGCAGCAGCTCCTGGGCGACGTCCTGGGCCGCGGCGGTGGGCGCGAGCGGCAGGGTCAGGGCCAGTGCGGTGGCGGCCGCCGCGGAACGGAGGCCGGTGCGGACGAAACGGGGCGAATCAGTGGACACGGCGCGTTGACTCCTGGGGCGAAGCGTGAGGCATGGCGACGCCCGCCCAACGAGGGGCGGGCGCGGACGCAATGAGGGCAATGCCGAGGACTTTAACCCACCGAACTTGCCAACTGGCGGCAATCTGTCAACACGTGAGTGAACTGAAGGTTAACGGTTGGCCACAAAACCGGAACGGGCGATGCGATCGGTGCCCTTCCGGGGTATGGCAACGCCGCCGACGACCGCATGGTCGTCGGCGGCGGAACCGGCGGGGACTACCCGGTGGGGCTGCCCGACGGGGACTGCCCGACGGGACCGGCGGGACTACTTGGAGTAGTCGTAGAAACCGACGCCGGTCTTGCGGCCCAGGCGGCCGGCCTCGACCATGCGCTTCAGCAGCGGCGGGGCCGAGTAGTGCTGCTCGGAGTACTCGTCGTACATGGCGTCGGCGATGAACTTGACGGTGTCCAGACCAACCAGGTCGGCCAGGGTCAGCGGGCCCATCGGGTGGGCGCAGCCCTTGACCATGCCCATGTCGATGTCTTCCTTGGTGGCCACGCCGTCCTCGAGCATGCGGATGGCGCCGAGGATGTACGGCACCAGCAGGGCGTTGACGATGAAGCCGGAACGGTCCTGCGCCTTGATGACGTTCTTGCCCAGGGTCTCGGAGGCGTAGGCGAAGGCGCGCTCGGCCTGGGTCTCGCCGGTGTTCAGGGAGACGATGTGCTCGACCAGCGGCAGCACCGGGACCGGGTTGAAGAAGTGCAGGCCCATGACGCGCTCGGGACGCTTGGTGGCGGCGGCAATCGACTGGATCGGCAGCGAGGAGGTGTTGGAGGCCAGGATGGCGTCCGGATCCTCGACGACCTCGTCGAGCTGGGAGAAGACGCTGGTCTTGGCCTCGGGGTTCTCCACGATGGCCTCGATCACCAGCTGACGGTCGGCGAAGTCCTGGAAGGAGGTGGTGAAGGAGATGCGGCCGAGAACCTCATCGCGCTCGGACTGCTCCAGCTTGCCGCGGGAAACGGCCTTGTCCAGGGACTTTTCGATGCGGGCCTTGCCGGCGTCAAGGAACTCCTGCTTCGCCTCCCAGACCAGCACGTCGCTGCCGGCCTTGGCGCAAACCTCGATGATGCCGGAACCCATCTGACCGGCGCCGACGACGCCAACTCGGGTGATCTCGTTAGCCATGTTCTTGCTCGCTTTCATTCGTTCGTGGTGCGTGGTGAAGCTCTCGCACTAGACGTGGCCCACCCCACAACCGGGCGACCACTGACAACATTACAGCTAACTCTTGCTAACGCGAGCATTTTTTGGCCAACCGCCACCCGGCCCACCGAAAACGGGGGCCTTTAAACCCTTGTTGACCTGCTATTTAACCGGAAAGTAGCGGGCCCGAAAAAAGTGCCGGAAAACACGTTCCGACACCCGGAAAAGCACTGATCCGGAGCGAAAGTTAGCTGGAATCCAGCTAACTGGTTAACGCTCAGGGGCCTTGACCGCCAACGGTTCCCGCTCAGTTTCCTGGGAGCTCGGCGGCGCGCTGGGCCAGATCCTCCAGCTGCGGCGCGGTGTCGCGCGCGACCTCGGCGATGTCATCTTCCCCGGCCTCGGTCAGCTGGCCCCAGGAAAACGCGAGGCGTGGCAACTGCATGCGCGCCACCTCACCGAACGCGGCGGCGGCCCCGTCACCCGACGCGTCGATGACGCTATTGACCTCGTCCGCGGTCATCATCGACGAACCGCCGTCGGCGTAACGCCCGGCGCGGTCGAGCTGCTGCTCGAGCACGCCATTCAACTCGCCGGCGAAGGATTTCACGTCCCCCGGGACGGCGTCGTCGGCAAGCACGTCGTCGACGACGCGGTTCAGCTGCTCGGCGTCGGCGAGCAGATGGGAGGCGCGGGTGATGGCGGTATCGGGGTCGGCGACGGTCGGCGCCTCACCATCGACCGGGGGCTGGTCGCCGGCGGTGCTCGGGTCGTAGCCGCAGGCGCCGAGCGCCAGCGCACCGATCAGCGCGATCGCCGCGACACCGCGACGGAAAACCTTGCGCACTAGTTGATCTCCAGCTCGCCCATGCGGTCCCAGCCGTCCTTGCCCTCGAGGGACTGGGACACGATGTACGGCGTCTCGCGCAGCAGCGGGCGCATGGACTCGAGGCCCTCAGCGAAGTGATCGGAGTTGACGTGCGCCTCGGCGGCGTCGTCCTCGAAGGCCTCCACCAGGACGTACTCGTTCGGGTCCTCGACGGAGCGGGACCAGTCGAACCACTTGTTGCCGGCCTCCGCGCGGGTGGCGGCGGTGAAGTCGGCGACGTGGGTCATCCACTCGTCGGCGTACTCGGGCTTCACGGGGAACTTGACCACGATGAAAATCATGAGGCCAGGATACGCGCGTCCTCTGCCCCGGCCACGCCCGTCGGCGTGGGTTCGGTCACCGCGGCACGCGCACCACGGGCGCCCGACGGTCTGACCGCCTGCGCACCCGCCGGTGCGACCGCCTGCGCGCCATCCTGCGTGCCCGCCGGCGGGATCATCGCCGCCTGCGCCTCGAGGAAAGGCCCGTACAGCGCCAGGTTCCGGCGGCGGGAGCGGCGCAGCTGCCGGAAACCCACTCCCCCGAGCTCGATGCGGCTGCGGCGTCGGTGCGGGGCGGTGAACCCGGTGACGTCGTCGTCGGCGAGCAGCGCCGACAGGAACCGCACGTAGCGGTCGAACGGCATGCCGGGGATGGCGCGCGGCGGCACGTGGCGGATACCGGCGATGGGGATGTCCAGGCTGGTCGACGCACCTTCGAGGTAGGGGTCGTGGCCGAGCACGCCGCAGCCGCAGACGTCGTTGGCGCTGCGGTGGGTGAACACGTCGCCGAGGGCCATGCCGGTGTCCGCGACGTCCCCGAAGGGAACGCCGGGGCAGCCGCCCATAACCATCTTCGCCACCGGCTTCTCGCAGCGGGTCCGCAACACCAGCGCGGCCATGGCGACGATGCTGGCGCCCAGGCTGAAGCCGTCGAGGATGATGCGGTGGTCGTCGCCCTCCTCCATCCGCAGCGCGGTGATGAAGTCGGCGAGCTTCGCGCCGCCGGCGCACACGTGCACGCCGTCGTGGGTCCACAGGAAGTCGGTGCCGGGCGCGTTGTGCCCGGCCCACGCCACGACGCGGGTGCGGGAGCCCGGGGTCGCCGCGAGGGCGCCGCGCACCGCCATGATTTCCGTCAGGTACTTGTCGACGTTGTGGATGAACGCCCGCGCCCCGGGCACGAAGATCACGGTGGCGTCGGCGTGCCGGTCAACGTAATCCATTGCGGCGTAGCTGTTGCCGGGGCCGGCGAGCACGGGCCGCAGCGCGTCGCGGTCCATCGCGTGCCGCTTGATCTGGTGGTGCCGCCCGTCGAGGCCGGCGATGACGTCGAGGGCGACCGACGCCCGCACCGCGAAGGGGACGCCGTCGCGGAGCAGCGCCG
>DUOR01000042.1 GCA_012838715.1 Actinomycetales bacterium | reverse complement strand
GAGGAAGCGGCTGCGGCTACGGCTGCTGCGACTGCCGCGGGGCATCCGGGGCCGGTGGCGCCGCTGTTCACGACGGTCACGTCGAAGCTGCCGCACTGGTCCGAAAACCGCCGTGTCGCAAAGGAAAAGGCCGACCGTTTGGCGAAGGCCATCGCCGACCTGTCCCGCCGCGACAAGTCCGACCCGGAAGGCGCGGCATTCGCCGACGACGCGAAGGAAGAGGCCGTCCGCCGGGCCGTGGAACGCGCCGAGAACGGTGAGAACCCGGTTAACGGCGAGCGCGAAGGCAATGGCGAGAATTCGGGGAACGGCACGCCGGCCGACAAGGGCGAGCACGCCGACAACGCCGAATAGGACGTCGAACGATTATTCGTATCGGCCGCTGCCGGAATTCGTCCGGGGATCTACATTGGGATTAATGCAACCGATATGGTGAAAAGGGCGTGGTGGCGGTGTCGTCGGAGTTCCAGGAAATAGCCGAGTACCTGTTGACCTGTGCCCGAGTTTCGGGGTTTGGCCAGCGGAAACCCGGCGAGGGGGAGCAGTTCGAACTCGCGGCGGAGTCGATGCCGTCGAACCTCAGTGAGCATCAGGCCAACTACTCGTTGGAATGGTATTACCGGCACTATCTTATTCATGATCTGGAATGCGGTGAATCGGGCGAGAACCTGCTCCGCACATTCCTCCTGAATGCACCGAAATCCCGCCCGGATACCGGGAACGGTGAAACCCTCGCCGAGGGCCCGGACACCGGCAATGGGGAAACCCTCGCAGGGAACCCGGACGCCAAGGCGAAGGAGGCCGCCGACAAGGCAGAGAAGGTCGCGGCGGCAATCCGGGACAACCAGTTCACCTGGTTCCCCGGCAACCTGATGAACGACGCCCAGATCCGCGCCGTCGCCAACGCGATGACCTACCCCATGTCCTTCGTGCAGGGCCCTCCGGGCACCGGCAAAACGATGATGATCGTGCGGCTCATCGCCCAGGCCGTCGCGGCGGGGGAGACCGTCGCGGTGGTGTCGTCGAACTCCGCCGCGGTGGCGAACGTCAAGGAAAAGCTCGAGGAAATCGCGGCCGAATACAAAGGCCCCCCGGTCGATGGCGGGAAAGCCACGGCCGGCGATGCCGGTAGGAAGGACAATCGCCTGCGGACGGCGTCGGAAAGCTTCGCTTTTTTGGGCAGCGCGAAGGTGAGGGAAGGGTTCGCGAATTCGACCGCGGCCGACCGATGGCAGGGGACGGGACTCTTCGCCAACCCGATTACGGCCAAAGAAGAAGTCCCCTTCGACTATCCCGCGTTCGACGATTCCGCGGAGCTCGGCGCCCGCTCGGGCTGGGAACGGCACGTGACGTTCAGGCAGTTCACCTCGATATTCCCCGTCGTGATGAGCACGGTGCATTCCCTGAAGAAGTGCTTCATCGATGGCGCCCGCCCGGAGAACAAGTTCGATCTGGTCATCATGGATGAGGCCTCGCAGACGAATCTGCTGGTCGGCCTCGTCGCGATGAGCTGCGCCAAACGAATGGTGCTCGTGGGCGATGAATTCCAGCTGCCGCCGATCATCGGGGACGCGCTGCCGCTGCTGGGGAAGTGGCCGCAAACGAAGGCGGTCCACGAAAAGCTCAGGGGCAGCGACCTCGATGTCACTCGGGAGAACGAAAGCTTCCTTACCGCCTGCAAACGGGTGTTCCGGAAGCAGCCGGGCTACGCGGGCGCGGAGACATTCCTGAACGAGCATTACCGCTGCCACAAGGGGATCATCCAGTTCTGCGCGACAGAGATTTACGAGGCCCACGGTGCCGGCAAGATACTGATACCCAGGACCAATCATGAAGGCATGGGCACCCAAAAAATATCTAAGCCGATCTCCGTCGTCCACTACCCGGGGGACTACCGGGAACCCGTTCGGGTCAACCCCGACAAGGAAAAGCCCACGACCAAGAACGCGGCCGATACCGACCAGAAAGTGAAGTGGACGTCGCGGAACCGTCGGCAAGTGGAGATTCTGCGCCACGAGTTCGGCGAGCACATCCGTGGGGCAGTGGCCGATGGAAAGTCGGTCTGCCTGCTGACGCCTTTCCGCGGGCAGGTCAAGGAACTGGAGACGTTGCTGAAGGAGCTTCTCGACGACGTCGACGCGGAGGTCACGGCGAACGAGGTGCAGCCCAATGAAGAGACGACCATCGCCCCGCTGGGCAGTGTGACGGCGAAGCCACAGAAGGACAGGAAGAAGGCTGACGAGAAGAAGGCGTCGGGTGAGACCACGACGGTGTACAAGTCGCAGGGCCGCGAGTTCGACGTCGTCTACCTGCTGCCCGTCGAGGACGGCATTTGGGAGTGGCCGTGGTCGCAGGGGATGCGGCTGGTCAATGTGGCGGTGTCGCGCGCCAAGGAGCAGCTGCACGTCATCGTGTCCACGAAGATGATGAGCGAAAAGGCCCAAACCGCCCTCACCGGATGCATCATCCCCACGAGGGCACGGCCCTCGGAAGATGACGCCCAGCGGCAACAGCAGCTGTACGTGCGCAAGCTCGTCGACTACGTCCTTGAGCCGCCGACCACGGACAACGCCGGTGCCAACAAGGCGTTGCCGGAGTTCGGGGTCCGTCAGACGTCGCTGACCTCGATTTTCGATGACGTCGTGTGGTTCCAGGACCCGTCGAAGAAGGCGAAGAAGAACCGCACCCGGGACGTGGTCGAGGAGTCCGCGCCCGCGGTGTGCGTTCAGGCGGCCCTGTTCACGATCCTGGAGAACCGCCCCGACCTCGGCCTCATGGTCGAGGTGCCGTTGGAGGACGATGTCAAGGTCAACGGGAAATCGCTGCGCTGGTTCTTGATGGAGGAGGGCGTCGCGGTGGAGGTTCTGGAGTACGCCTGCCAAGAGGGCACCAAGTTCGACATTGCCGTGGTGCACAAGGCGACGGGTGCGCCCGTCCTCATCGTCGAGGTCGATGGAAAACATCACCGCACCGAGGATGAGGTCAAGGCCAACGACGGGTACAAGGATTCCCTCGTCGAGAAGCTCGGTGGCGTCGTGCTGCACGGAAACGCGCGGGAGGGGCAGCCGGCGCTCCCGGACAACGGATTCGCCCTCCTGCGCCTGCCCACCGACGGCACCACCAAGTGGGAGACCCGGAAGCTGGCGCGGGAGGCGACGCTCGCCGGCCATGACCCGTCGATGGTGTTCACCTTCGAGGATCTGATTGAGCACTTCGCGCCGCACGGGGACGCACGGAAGCCATCGGTCACGTTGACGATGCCGTACGCGGTGCCGAATGAACGGCACCGGATTGAGCCCGGCACAACCGATCTGAAGAGCTACATGGGCTTCAAGGCGGAGTGGGAGAAACTTGATCCCGGTGCTTTCCGACGGGTGCTCGGCGGACGAACGTCGCCCTCTTCGGACATCCAGGAAGCGCTGGTGGAGCGCGGTTACCTGGAAAAGCCTGACGACGGTGATGGCCGGTACAACGTTCCGACGGTCAAGGGGCATCACCTTGGCATCCGAGGGGTGAGCAAGACCGACCGGAACGGCAAACCGTTCCACAACATCGAATACACCGCCGGTGCCCGGAAGTTCCTCCGGGACAACCTTGAGACGTTCTTGAAGAGCGCGGAGGCGAATGTGGAGGCGAACGCGGAGGAGAATGCGGCGGCGAACGCGGAGGAGAATGGGGAGAAGAAGACGGAGGTGAAGGGCGCGAAGTAGGGCTCCGGGACTTTATCCACAGGGCGGAATCCATCCACAGTTCGGCGCCGTCGGGGCCGGCGGGGCGGGCGCCGCCGTCGATCGCGGGCCTAGCGTGCGGCCGTGGACTCTTTTAGAACCCGCCTTGGTGACCTGCTCGAACCCGTACCCAACGACGAAGTGATGCCCGTCGACTTCTCCCGGCGGCGCATCCGCATCGGCGGTCGGGCCGCGGTGTACGTCGCCATCATTGCCGCGATTGTTTGTCTGGCGGTGATTGCCGGGTTGGCGTCGGCGGGTGGCGGCAAGGCGGAGATGCCGACGGTCGAGGATGCGGCGACCCCGGGCACCGCGGCGGCCGGGGTGACCGGCGAGACGGATGCCCTGGGACGGGCGGGAGTCGCCGCGTCGCCGGGGGATACGGGATCCGGGGCAGGGGCGGGTGCGTCGGCGGCAGCGGGGAGCGCCGAACCGACGCCGGAGTTCATCGTCGTTTCCGTCGTGGGGCTGG
>DUOR01000041.1 GCA_012838715.1 Actinomycetales bacterium | reverse complement strand
GCGGTGAAGAACAGCGCACGTTCCCGCCACAGAATCACCGTGGTGAGCACGAGCAGGACGCCGGTGGACATCACCTCCGTGTCCGGGTGGGTGGACATCACCTGGGTGCTGAGGTTCGCGCCGAGGTGAACGAGGATCGTCAGCGTGATGTTCCTGTCGCCGCGGTAGTAGATCCAGTTCATCAGCAGGACGAAGGGGAGCATGCTCAGCGGGAAGTTCAGGGCATGGATCAATCCCTGCTCCACCGTCTGTTCCTGCGAGGAACCCGCGAACAGCGCCAGCGGCGCGTGCCACAGGGCCCAGACGACGGCGAAGATCATCGACGTCGTGAACAGGGAAAAGCGGCTGCGGAGGCTGTCCGTTCCGTAGGAATGCCAGGCGAGTTCCTCGTCGACCGGGGCGAGGATGAGCACCGTCCACCCGGACAGCAGCCCGATGCCGAACGTCGCCCCGCCCCGCTACAGGAACTGTTCGGCCGAGTAGCCGAACGCCATCGAGATGAGGGTGGCGACGGCCAGAGGGGCGAAAAGTCCCGCCAAAGCCAACAGCGTCGCGGCCACGTCCTGGTCCCGGTGGCTGAACCAGGCGCCGGGCAACCACAGGGCCCACGGCACCGCGGTGGCCAGAACGTAGAAGGCGAGAGGTTTGTCGTAACGGCTGTACGGGACCCGGACATCAGCGTGCACTGCGGCCATGCCCCGGATATTAAGGTCGGCCCCGCCTTTTGTCCCCGCGAGCTGCCGGAAGGCGGTACACCAGCAGCGCGTCGGCCGTCAGGTCATGCGGCAGCTCGTCCCATTCGATGCGAACGATGGCTTCGCGGGTGAGGTGGGCGTCGAGGACGCGGGCGCAGTCGTCGATGAGCGGCGTTTCGGTGCCCTCGTGGAGGATGTCGGCCACGTTCCACACAAGGTGCCCGCCCGGGGTGAGCAGCCGCGCGCACTGCTCCGCGACCACGCCCAATTCCCGCAGGTAGCGGCCATAATCGCCGTCGCCTTCCCCGTATGCGGTAAGTGGATTGGCGTCGTGGTGCGTCACGGTCATGTACGGCGGGGAACTCACGATGAGAGCGACGGCGCCGGCAAGACTTCCCGCCACGGTGCCGAGGTCCAGCGCGTCGCCCACCGCGATCCGCGCCCCCGGAATGCGGTGGCGGATGTGCGCGACGCGCTCGGGCAGCAGCTCCACGCCCGCGCCGCGCCTGCCGAGCCGGACCGCGCTTTCGAGCGTGGTGCCGAAGCCAGCGAAAGGATCGAAAACCAGATCGCCGGGGCCGCTGAGACGTTCGATTACGTGGTCGACGATGGCGGGAACCATGTGCACGTCTTCGTCCGCGCCGGGCGGCCGCCCCGTGACGAACGCACGCAAAGTGGTGGACAGGGTGGGGTCCAGTCCCATTGAAATGGGCATGACCTGCACCTTAGTCGCGACGGATGTGGTTCGGTCATCCGGTGCCCGCGAATCGGGCTCTGCCCGATTGCGATGCCGCCCCGGGTCCCCGGCCCCGGCTTGAGGTTCAGTGGCGCTCGGGTATGGTGCGATAAATAAGGTGACCTGCACTATAGCGCGCTCTTGAAGGAGAAAAATCTATGAGTTTCAACGTTTACCTTTCCGGCGAAATCCACACCGATTGGCGCGAGGAAATCGAGCGTGGCGCCAAGGACGCCGGCCTGGACGTCGTCTTCACCGCCCCCGTGACCGACCATCCGGCCAGCGACGCCGCCGGCGATCACCTGGGCGAGGCACCCGCCGGGTTCTGGCGCGACCACCAGTCATCGAAGGTTAACTCCATTCGCACGCGCACCCTCATCGAGAAGAGCGACATGGTCGTGGTCCGTTTCGGCGACCAGTACAAGCAGTGGAACGCCGCCTTCGACGCCGGTTACTGCGCCGCGTTGGACAAGCCCTACGTGACGCTTCACGACGAGGACATCGTCCACCCGCTGAAGGAAGTCGACGCCGCCGCCCAGGCATGGTGCACGACCACCGACCAGGTCGTGGAAACCCTGCGCTACGTCCTCAAGGCGTAGTCACCCGGCCCCGTGACGTTGGGGGCGCCGCGCCGGCCACGCGATTCACTTCCCGTTGACGGCAGTCGGGACGTGGCGCGCGAGGAAGTCCAGTTGCTGGGCGACGTTGTGCTCGAAATCCTCGCCGACGTAGATGTCGAAATGCCCACCGGGCTGCATCCGCACCTCGCCCTTCGGGGCCTTGCGGACATGCCGCAAAGTGGGGCGCGGAGGAGCGACCGTATCGCCTTCGCAGACGGCGAAGTGCGCGGGGCACTGGATCTTGCGGGCGTCCCGCCCGGGGAAGTAGCGCACGATGTCGGCTCCGAAGCGGGCGGTGATGTCGGCGGACGTTTCATCCCCCGGCGGGACGAGCGCTTCGACACCGGCGACGCTGTCCGGGGCCGTCATGAGGGCGGTGGAACCGGGCTCGCCGTAGGCCGGGATCATCACCGGTTCCTTTTTCCGCAGCGCCGCGAGCAGATCGCGTGCGGCCAGACCCGCGACCTTGGCCAACGTCAACGGTTGCAGGGCGAACGTCGAGGCCAGCCCGTCGGTGAACGGGCACTGGGCAATCACGGCCGCAATCCCGGGCGTCCGTGCCGCCGTACGGATCACGTGGCCGCCGCCGAATGACGTGCCCCAGAGGATCATGCGGTCCGGGTCGGCCCCGTCGACGTGTTTCGCGTACGCGATGGCGGACTGCCAGTCCTCGAGCTGGCGCCGCACCGACAGCAGCTGGCGCGGTTCGCCGCCGCTCGCGCCGAAGTGCCTGTAGTCGAACACCAGGCAGCGGTAGCCGGCGGCGCTGAAGCGCTCGGCGAAGGCGTCGAGACGCATTTGGCGGACACCGCCCAGTCCGTGCGCCATCACGATGATCGGCCCCGGCGCGGGAGCGTTGTCGGGGGTGTACAGCCAGGCGGTGCAGGAGTCGTCCCCGGACGGGAAGGTCACGTCAGTTCTGGACATGCCACTAATTGTATGAGAGTCACCTCACGCGCGGGCGGCGTCGGGTCCCGCAGTTAGGGGGCGCCATAATCCCTTACGGTGCGTCCGGTCGCCGCCGCGTCGACTTGAGCTCGGACCGCCGCTTCTTCGCGGCGAGCCGGCGCCGCACCGAACCGCGCGTCGGCTTGGTTTTGCGCCGTGGGGGAGGCGGCGGGGCGAGCGCCTCGCGCAGGATGGCCGCCATGCGTTCGCGGGCCTCCGAGCGGTTGCGCAGCTGGGAACGCTGCGTCGACACGGACACCGTCAGCACGGTGCCGCTCAACCGGGACGCGAGATTCCGGAGGGCGCGCCGCTTCTGGGCGTCGGAAAGCACTGTCGACGCGGCGAGGTCGAAGGACAGCTGCACCTTGCTGTCGGTGGTGTTCACGCCCTGCCCACCCGGCCCGGACGAGCGCGCGAACCGCTCGGTGAGGTCCGCGGCGGGGATGACGAGACCATCGGGAATCCCGGGGCCGGGGGCGAGGGTCAGGTCGTTCATGGGGCCCACCCTAACCGCGGCCGCGGTTGCCCTCACCCGGCGTTCGATAATGATTGCCTTCCCGGGAATTCGCTACCGTCGATGGCACGGGAATCGACGAGGCGCGCGACGTGGCGCGCCAGGGAAGGTGCGACATGACCGACGCGGGCAGGACCAACGATTTCTCCGGTGGCGCGAGTTCCGGTGGCGCGGGCACCGGTGCGAAGTGCGGCGCCGGTGGCGCGGGCACCGGTGCGAAGTGCGGCGCCGGTGGCACGGGCGGTTCGGTGTGGAGGGCCCGCACGGCCGGGCTGCTCGCCGTTGCCGCGGTGACGGTGACGCTCGCCGCCTGCGCCGACGGGGACGAGGGCCACGATGCGCAGCCGCCGGCGCCGACCTTCACCACGGACTCGACGGTCACCGAAACCGAGACCGCCGATCCCGGCGACGGCAACGACGACGGCTCCACCGGCCCCGACAACGGCACGCGGCCGGACCGCGACGGCGCGGACCCGGTGCCGGACGGGCAGTTGCCGGGGGATGACATCGTCACCTTCTTCGCCGAGGCCGGCCGCACCGTCGACGTCGTCGGCGTGAAGACCGGCGACGTGCTGTTCGTCCGCGCGTTGCCCGATGCCACGTCGGAGGAGGTCGGCCGCCTCGCGCCGACCGGCGACGCCGTCCTCGCCGGCCGCGAGCGCGCCGTCG
>DUOR01000454.1 GCA_012838715.1 Actinomycetales bacterium | reverse complement strand
CCGCGCCGACCAACGACGCCGAACCCTTGTCCGTCGCGGATCTCCCGTCGCCGATGCTCGCCACGGCGGGCACCCCCGCCGACGTCCGCCGCTCCGTCGACGACGGCGAGGACTGGTCCTTCGAGATGAAATGGGACGGCTACCGCGTCATCGCGGGCATCCGCACCGACGCCGGCGGGGGCCGTTCCGTGGTGCTGGCCAGCAGGAACGGCAATGACCTCACCGATCTCCTGCCGCGCGCGGAGTTGCTTGCCGACGCCATGGCGGGCGACGCCGCGGAACTCGGCGGCGCCGTGCTGGACGGTGAGCTCGTGGCGCTCGACGGCCGCGGGCGCCCCGATTTCGGTCTGCTGCAGGCGCTGGTCAAGGGCGATGACGGCACGGTCCGCGATGACGAGGGAAACGAGGCCGAACTGCGCTACATCGTCTTCGACGTGCTGCAGTTGGGGCCACCCGACGCGCCCGACAAGGGCCGCACGTCACTGCTGCGCACCCCGTATTCGCGGCGGCGGGAGATCCTCGGGGACGTCCTCGACCTGTCGGGGGACGCCGGCGACATCGCCGCGCTGCCGCCGGTCCACACCGGCTCCCTGGCGCAGGCGGAGAAGGCCAGTCGCGAGCTGGACCTGGAGGGCGTCGTGGCCAAACGATCGGATTCGACCTACCTGCCCGCGAAACGTGGTTCGGCCTGGGTGAAGTTGAAGACGCAGCGGCACCAGGAGGTCGTGATCATCGGCGCCCGGGAGGGCCGCGGCGACCGGGCCGGCGGCATCGGTTCACTGTTGGTCGCCGTTCCCGGCGACGACGGCGAACTCCGGTACGCGGGCCGGGTGGGCACCGGATTCAGCGCGAAGCAGCTGGAGAAAATCAGGTCCCGGCTGCGCCGCATCGAACGGAAGACCCCGCCCGTCGACGACGTGCCGGAGTCGGATCAGTCCGACGCGTGGTGGGTGACGCCGAAACTTGTCGGCGAAGTGTCGCTGACCGGCCGCACCCGCGAAGGCCGGTTGCGGCACGCGGTGTGGCGCGGCTGGCGCGAGGACAAGGAACCCTCCGACGTCGCCTGGGAGCAATAACCGTACCCCCTGGGGTATCTGTCGTTAACTGCTGACGCCCAGCGCCTTCCCGATCGTCGAATCATCCCCGATGACGTCGAGGATGCAGGCGGCGAGGTCGCCGCGGGGGATCGAGCCGCCGAGCGTGCCACCGTCGGAAAGCTCCAGGGCACGCCACGAACCCACGGCGGGCTTATTGGTGAGGCCGGTGGGGCGCACCACGGTCCAGTCGAGGCCGGAGCCGAAAACGGCCTGTTCCTGATCGTCATGGTCGGCGAGCGGCTTGGCCAGCAGCGCGGACATGAGGATGCGCAGCGGCGCGGGCATCTGCACACCGGAATCACCGGCGCCCAGGGAGGACTGGACGATGAGGCGGCGCGCGCCGGTCTCCTTCATCGCGTTGATGACGGACCTGGTCACCGCCGCGCGCTGATGGTGGACGCCCTTCGCGCCGCCGACGGTGACCACGACGGCATCCGCGCCGGCGACCGCGTCGCGGGCGACCCCGGGATGGGTGGCGCTGCCGGCGACGGTGGCCGCACCGGCGGGGGCGGTGCCGCTGCGCGACACCACCGTGACCTCATGGCCTGCGGCGATGGCAGCCTCCGCGAGCACCTTGCCGGTGCCGGAGGAACCGCCGACGACGGTGATCTTCACGCCGGTCACCAGACCCGGTAGGCGGCGACGCCCACGGTGAAGCCGTGGTCGCCGGACACGCAGGTCATGCGGTTGTCCTTCGTGCCGCACGTGATGTCCAGCGTGCTGCCGTCGGTGGAGGTCACGACCGTCAGCTTCGTGCCATCGTCGAGTTCCACGGTGTCGGGCGCGTACTGGCCCTGGAGCAGCCACGTCTTCGGCTTCGCGTCGAACTCGGCGCCAACGCCCGGGTTCCAGCCGATCATGTCGGAGAAGTCCGGGTCCCCGGCTTCGGCGTCGTCGTCGGTGCCCTCGGCACGGTCGGCGTCATCCCAATCGATGGTGTTGCCGCCGATGTGGCACGCCGCCATCGCGCTGGTGATGCCGCAGACGATCGAGCCGTCGGTCGACGCGAAATGCGCGCCGGCGTTGACGCCGGAACCCTCGCCGGTGTAATCGGCGGCATCGACCTCGGTCATGTCGTCGAGGGCCTCCGCGCCGGGGAGGTTCTCGTCGGAGCCGGCGCCGGAATCACCGTTCGCGTCGGCGTCGCCGTCACCGCCGTTCGAGTCCGCGTCGGCGTTGTTTCCGGTGTTGTTTTCCGTGGTCGCCGCGGTGTCGGCGCCGGTGGCGCCGTCCCCGGTCGCGCCGTCATCGGAGCCGCACGCGGCGGCGAAGAACGACAGGGAAATTGCGGAGATGAGCGCGAGATACTTCGGGGTGTTCGCCATATATCAAGGGTAGGCGAACGGCGCGGCCCGGTGCGGTAGACGAACCGGCGCGGTGGGTGAGTCGGCGCGGTGGCGAATCGGCGCGGCGCCGTCGCTACAGCGTCGCCTGCATGAGGATGAACATCCCGGCGAGCAGGAACGCGACGCCGGCGGCGGCGAGGAGCGCGTTGGCCAGGAAGGTCGGGTCGGCCTGCCGGGGGATGCGGACGCGCCCCGGGGAGCCGTCGGCGCCGGGCCGGTCGACGACGACGTCGATGACGCTGCCGACGTTCCCGGCGGCGAAATTCGAGTAGAAGCGATCGGTTTCCGTGCGGATCTCCCCGTCGGCGTCGGTGAAGCGCACGACCATCGCCCGCAGATCATCCTCGGGGCGGCCAATCGAGCCGACGACGCGGGCGGTCGTGCGGTACCGCTTCGCCGCCCGCGTGCGGCGCAACGCGAACCAGCCGATTGCGGCGCCGATCGCCGCAATGCCGATGGCGATGCAGATAACCGCAACCAGCATGGTCACTCACCTTCCGGGTAGGGGATGCGTCGGCGCCGCAGGGCTCGGGATGCCGGGATGCATCCGGGCGAGGCCTCAGCTCACGGTGAAGCCCGACGCGGGGCCGGGCTCCACGATAGGCGCACCCTCGGCGTCGACGGCCCACTCGATCTCGATTTCCAGCTCCCTGGTGATGCGGGTGCGGTCGCGGTTGGCGGAATCCTCCACTTCCATCGACACGCGGAAACCTTCCGGCAGGTCCATCGCCACGGCGTTGGGGCCGTCGCCGAGCGTCAGCGAGCCTGCGCGCACCCGCTCCGCAATCGACTCCAGCAGCTCGGCCAATTGCTCGTGGTTGAGCCTGGCCTTGCTCTTCATCAGCTTCTCCTTGCGCGGAATCTTCGGGGCCGTCCCATTCGTTCCGTTCGTTCCATTCGTCATTGTTCTCCCTCCTTTCCCGTTGCTCGTTCCTCTTTCTCGTTCCTGCATTGCGCGTTCCTGCATCGCGCGTTCATTCGGGGCCTGACCCGCCATCGCGGAGGCTCCCGCTTCCACCTCCATCATCTCATGGAAAGTGGGGCCTGACCAGGGAAAATAACGTGACGACGAATGATCGGCGGACGATTGGGACGGGACCGGCGCGCGGTCAGCGGGCGGCGAAGACCCCCGCGCGCAGCTGGACGGTGCGGATCGCGGCCGAACCGACGGCGACCGCGGCGAGGACGAACAGCGGGATGGTCGGGCCGGCGACGGGCAGCAGCGATTCGAGCAGCACCGGCAGGCCGAAGCCGAGGTAGGTGGCCACGTAGTAGATGCCGACGGCCGTGCCGCGCTTGCCGGCCGGGGTGAAGGTCTCGATGTCGAGCAGCCCCTCCCGAAGGCACAGCCCGTACGCGGTGCCCAGCGCCATCGACGCGAGGATGAACAGCCACACCGGCGGGGTTTCGGCGCCCAGACCGGCGAGCGTCATGCCCGCCGCGGCGAACAGCGCGCCGACGATGCCGGAGCGCGGGCCCCACCCGTAGCGGCGGCCGAGGGCCTGGGCGGTCAGGCCGGAACCGAAGGCGAACACCGCGGCGACGCCGGGCAGCAGCACGCCGGATTCGAAGTGGACGCTGACGCGGCCCGCGAGCACCAGGAACGCCGTGGTCACGCAGGCGAACACCCACAGCGCCATCGGGATGGACGTGGCCAGGGCGAGGCCCATGCCGCGGCGGTGCGTCGGATGCGGCGCCGGGGCGGGGTGCGGGGCGTCGGCGCTCTTGCCGTCCGGCCCGTCAGATCCGTCCGGACCATCCGATCCGGCGGGCCCGTCCAGCTGGATCGGTTCGTGGCGGGCGTCGCCGACCATCGTCGAGGCGGCGACGGCGATCAGCGAGAACACCACCGACACCAGGAAGGGCACGGCGACGGCGGCACTGGCGGGCAGGACGTACGCCAGGAGCCCGGAGGCGATGGGGCCGGTGGCGAAGCCGGAGGTCAGGACGATCCCGGCCATGGTCACGCCGCTGGCCCCGCGCAGTCGGCCCGCCCACGCGGTACCGGCGCTGACGGCCAGGCCGACGCCGAGGCCGACGATGAAGCGGCCGATCATCAGGCCCGCGGCGCCATGCCAGAACAGCAGGCTCAGGTTGCCGAGCGCGGCGATGACCCCGCCGGTGAGCACCACCGGGCGGGCGCCGAAGCGATCGGCGAACATGCCGCCGAGCAGCAGGCACGGCACCAGGCCCAGGGCGTAGATGCCGAAGGCGCCGTTGACCAGGACGGGGGAGTAG
Source organism: Actinomycetales bacterium (assembly GCA_012838715.1). Classification (GTDB taxonomy): domain Bacteria; phylum Actinomycetota; class Actinomycetes; order Mycobacteriales; family Mycobacteriaceae; genus Corynebacterium. The sequence continues at coordinate 3,030 of DUOR01000454.1, read as the reverse complement.
TTCTGCTGGTCGCGCAGCACGACCAGGACCGAGGCGAAGTGGTTGGCCGCCCAGCCGGCGCTGAGCAGGAGGGCGGCGACAGTCGCGAAGACGAGGCCCGGCGCCGCGGGGCGGAGTCCGAACCCGGGGCCGGTGCGCGTCCGGGCATCGTCCCGGTCACCGGCCGGGTTGGCCGGTTTGGCCGCGGTGCCGTGGTCGCGGCCGCCGGCCGCGGTGCGTTCTCGATCTGCTGCGGTGCGCATGGCCCCTACCCTCCTGCCGCCGTTCAGTGAACGGGCATCAACTAGTTGGATAGGAGGGCACTCTACTCCCTTTGTTGCGTGTGTCACATCCAGTTGGCGGGATGCCGACGGCGGGGGCGGGTACGGCACAATCGTCGGCAAGCGTGAAAGGGGGTTGGCCGGTGACCGCATGGATGGAGCGCGCCCAGATTCCCCTGTACCTGGCGGCGCTCGCGGTGGGCGCCGCGCTCGGTTGGCTGGCGTCGGGGGCCGCGCCGGTGATGGAGGCGGCGGTGGCGCCTACGCTGATGCTCCTGCTGTACGCCACCTTCCTCGCCGTGCCTTTCCGACGCATCGGCGCGGCGTTCCGTGACGTGCGGTTCATGGCCGCGGTGACGGTCCTGAATTTCGGGGTGGTCCCGGTGGTCGCCCTCGGGCTCAGCCGGTTCGTCGCCGTCGACGACGCCCTGCTGGTCGGGGTGCTGATGGTGCTGCTCACGCCGTGCATCGACTACGTCATCGTCTTCGCCCGGCTCGGCGGCGCGGACTGGGCGCGGCTGCTGGCGGCGACGCCGGTGCTGATGCTGCTGCAGATTCTCCTGCTGCCGGTGTACCTGCTGCTGTTCACCGGCGGCGACGTCGCCGGGCAGATCGACTGGCGGCCGTTCGCCGAGGCGTTCGTCCTGTTTATCGTGGTGCCGATGGGCCTGTCCGTCGGGACGCACCTGGCCCGCCGGTTCGCGCCCGCCCGCGGCCTCATCTCGGCGATGGACGCGCTGATGGTGCCGCTGCTGATGGCGACGCTGCTGGTCGTGGTGGCCTCGCAGTTCGGCGGCGTCATCGCCGAGGCGCACCTGCTCGTCCGCGCGGTGGCCGTCTACGTGGCGTTCGCGGCGATTATGCCGGTGCTGGGCGGTGCCGTCGGCAAGCTCTTCCGCCGCGATGCCGCGACGCGGCGGGCGCTGGCGTTCTCCGGCACGACGCGGAACTCGCTGGTGGTGCTGCCGCTGGCGCTGGCGCTGCCGGAGCCGCTGGCGTTGGCCGCGATCGCCGTGGTGACGCAGACCCTCGTGGAACTCGTGGCGATGGTCGTGTTCGTCCGCGCCATCCCGGCCCTCATCCGCGACCCCGCTACGTCCCCTTGACGTTGAGGACCTGCCGCAGCGTGTGGCGGATGGACACCAGCGTTTCGGCGTCGCGCATGACCACGTCGATGGGTTTGTACGCCGCCGGAATCTCATCGACCCAGGCCTTGCCGGGCCGGTAGACGATGCCGGTCATCGCCTCGTCGAGGTCCGCCGCCGTGTACCGCTTCTTCGCGGCGGTGCGGCTGAGCGTCCGCCCTGCGCCGTGCGGCGCCGACCGCAGCGCCCGGTCATTGCCCAGGCCCTCCACCACGTAGGAACGCGCACCCATCGACCCCGGGATCAGCCCGGGCTTGCCGACGGTGGCGTCGATGGCGCCCTTGCGCGTCAACCACACGTCGAGCCCCTCGATGACGGCCGGTTCGGTGTAGTTGTGGTGCGTGTTGATGCGCTCGGCCTCACCGACGCCCTCGGCGCCGTCGCCCATGAAATCCGCGAGCGCCCAGGCGAAGCGGTCCATCATGTCCTCGCGGTTGAGCAGCGCGAAATGCTGCGCCCACCGCAGCTCCCGGATGTAGCGGTCGAACTGCGGCGTGCCCTCGCGCAGGTACGCGTGGTCCGGGTGGGCGAGCTTCACGCCCTCGCGCTTGCACTGCTCCTTCGCCTCGCGGATGTGGACCCGCGCGATCTTGTTGCCGACGCCGCGGGAACCGGAGTGCAGGAACATCCACACCCGGTCGCGTTCGTCGAGGCACAGTTCGATGAAGTGGTTGCCGCCGCCGAGCGTGCCCAACTGCACCTTCCACTTCGGCGAGTGCGAGAGGTCGACGCCGGGGCCGGTGCCGGGGTCGGCGAGCTTCTCCAGTTCCCGCAGGCGCGGGGCGGTGAATCCGAAGCGGTCGGTGCGTTTGTTGTAGTTGCCGGGTGACAGCGGGATGACGTGCTCGAGGGAGTCGCGCAGCCGCGTGAGGTCGCGGCCCTCCAGGTCGTCCTTGGTGTAGCGGGTGCGGGCGGCGATCATGCCGCAGCCGATGTCCACGCCCACCGCCGCCGGGATGACGACGCCCACCGTCGGAATGACCGTGCCCACCGCGGAACCGAGGCCCGCGTGCGCGTCGGGCATCAGCGCGATGTGCGGGTGGATGAACGGCAGCTCGCCGAGCGACGCCGCCTGCGCCCGGGTCGTGTCGTCCAGCAGGGACGCCCAGGACAGGACGGTCGGGGAAATGGTGGCCGGAATGCTCTTCTGGGAATTCATCGGTATCCCCATCGACCCTATCGGGATTCGGATCGGCGGCCCCGGATGCGGCGGGGCGGCGTCGGAAAGCTACGTAGGGTGGGCGGCACCGGAAGGAAGGGGCGAAACGTGAGCGGACACGAGGAGCGGCGCGGCGCCACGCGCGACCGCATCGCGGCGGCGATGCGCACCGTGCGGCGCGAGGAATTCCTGCCCGGCGACATGAAGCGCCACGCCCACATGGATGCGGCGCTGCCCATCGGCCACGGGCAGACGAACTCGCAGCCGCGGACCGTGGCGAACATGCTGGAGCTGCTCGACGTCGCGCCGGGCGCGCGGGTGCTCGACGTGGGGTCGGGGTCCGGCTGGTCGACCGCCATCCTCGCCGAGCTGGTGGGCCCGGAGGGGGAGGTGCACGGCGTCGAAATCGTGCCCGAACTCGTCGAACGCGGCGGCCGGGCGGTGGCGGTGTTCGACACCCCGTGGG
>DUOR01000453.1 GCA_012838715.1 Actinomycetales bacterium | reverse complement strand
GCCCAGCCGAGGGAGCCCGCCTGATGAGCACACCGGAGAAGCGTTTCCGAGAGGTCTCCAAATCCGAGTTCCCGCATGAACGCGAAGGGCTCGGGCTGCTGGTGGCTGCGGTTCCGAACACGGCGCCTTACCGGGTGTGGACCAACTTCAGCTTTACCGACGACCAGGGCCAGTGGCACGAGGTCGATGCACTCGTCGTCGGCCGCGGCCGGATTCACATGGTGGAGTTGAAGAGTTGGAACGGGGTTTTCAGCGGCTCTGAGCACCAGATCGACATCGCCTGGGCCAACGGCGGTCGAGCACAGAAACGGCACCCGAACTACACGACGCGCAAGAAGGCGCAGAAGTTCGTCGGCCGTTTGCACCGGGAAATCGACGAAATCCGCAGGCACGCAGATGCCATCGGCATTCCGATGTCCCCTCAGGACTACTACGTGCCGTGGGTACAGGAGTGTCTGTTCCTCCACGGGGACCGGGTTCATTCGCGGTTGTCCGAGTCCGGCGCCCACAACGTCTTCGGCCGCGATGGGATGGAGTCGCAGACGAATCTTCCGGGCATTGCCGAACGACTCACCGAAGGGCCCGGAAAACACCCGATCACCGAAAAGCGGTCTCGGGACGTGCTTGCCATCGCCATCGACAACATCGTCGGCGCGAACTTGCCCGCCCGTCGACCGAAGGTCGGCGACTGGGATCTGCAGGAGGTCATCGAAAACGACGATGGTTTCATCCTGCGTTCCGCTCGAAATTCGCTGCAGGGGCAGAACGGGGTGGCCTACATCCCGGACATTCCGGCGAATCTCGATCCGAGCGAGAAGAGGCGCCGCGAGAAGCAGGTCGTCGATACTTTTCGGTTGCTCGAATCGCTCAACTCCGATGGCATCGACCGTCCGGTCATGTTGTCGAAGATCGATGACACCGACACTCACGTGCTCATCTACCAGGCCCACGAGGGCTTCGAGTCGTTGGATCTGCTGCCCCCTTCGCTGGAGTTGACGGCGGAACAGCAGGTCGAATTGATTCTGCAGATCGCCGACGCGGTGGCTTATGCGCACAGCAACAACGTGGTGCACCGGCGACTTGCTCCGGCGGCGGTGCTGGTGCGTTTGCGACCGGAGATCGGGGTGAAGATCTCGCGCTGGTCGACCGTTTCTTCGGCGGACACTCGCACGTCGACGGCCACCAGGCTGTCCACGTCGACTGCGGGCGCGTACGACGGTTTCTCGGTGTTCCTGCCGCCGGAGGGGTTCGGTGCCGGGACGGACCGTCGGTTGGGTGAACTGTTTTCGGTCGGTGCCCTGGCCTATTACGTCTTCGCCGGGAAAACGCCGGCCAACGACGTGCCGCGGCTGTTGGACCGGTTGCGCACCGACCGGGGCCTCGACTTGGCCGCGTCGAATGCCACGGTCGAAGAGGACATCCGCCAGTTGGTGTTGGCCGCGACCGACCCGAACCCCGGCAAGAGGCTCGAGCGAGTGGAGGCGCTGCTGGCCCGGCGTAAGGGCCGCAGGAAGAGCAGGTCGCAGATCAAGGACTCTCCGGTCGCGGTGCTCGCCGAGGCGATGCGCGCCATCACCGAGGAACGCCGGAGCGACGATGGCACAGATCCGCTCAACCCCACGATCGGCGGCAGGATCACCGAGCGATTCACGGTGGAGAAGGTGCTCGGCGTGGGCTCGACCGCACGCGGTCTGCAGGTTCTCGATGCGGAAGATGACAAAATCCGGGTGCTCAAGGTCGGCTTGTCACCGGACAAGACCCCGTCGCTGAGGGCGGAAGCCGACGCGATTCGCGAGGTCAATCGCGCTTTGGGCACTGCGAGGGTCCGTCGCCACTTCGTGGATCTCGTCGATGAACCGTTGGAGCTGCCGCATGGTCGCTTCGGCCTGCTGCTGTCGGATTGCGGCACGTACACGCTGGCCGACATGCTGCAGCTGATCGGTCCGGATGAGGAGAATTTCTGGTTCTTCGCCGAACAGCTGATGGACATCCTCGTGGCGCTGGAATCGACGGGCGTGGTGCACCGGGACGTCAAGCCGTCGAATCTGGGCATCGTCACGGCGGGCAACAAGCGACGGTTGATGCTGTTCGACTTTTCGCTGGCGGCCGCGCCCCTGGATGACGTGTCGGTGGGTTCACCGTTGTACCAGGATCCTTTCCTGGTGGCGCGCGTCGGTGGGCGTACGCATTTCGATTCTGCGGCGGAACGCTATTCGGTTGCCGTCGTGTTGTTGGAGTTGGCCGACCGCACGCACCCGACGTATGGCGACGGCGGCGAGAATCCCGCAACGATGAAGGATCCGTCGCTGACGTTGGCGGCGGCCGATCTCGGCGCGTTTTCGCTCCCGGAGCAGCGGGAAGCGTTGGCTGCGTTTTTCCGCAAGGCCCTTGCCGGTGATCATGCGAAGCGTTTCGTCACGGCGGAGGAAATGCGCGCGGAGCTCCTGTCCATTCGGAAGCTGGGGGCGTCGGCACCGGTTCCCGCGACGCCGCCACCACCTCCGACTCCCCCGGCCCCTCCGACTCCGCCGACGCCGGAGCCCGTCACTCTCAGAGCGGAGATCACGTCCTTCGCCACGTTCGCCGACGAGATCGTCGCGTATTCGGGCACGAAGGGCACGCATTCGCGTCGGTACGTTCAGCATGTTTTGGGTGTGGCGGACACGGTCGTGCCGGATCCGTTCATTACGGCGTCGCCATTCGCGAAGATTCTCGGGTGTTCGACTCCGCGAATCCACCAGTTCCCCAAGGAGTTGCCGCGGCTGTGGGCGGAGTCGGAGCCGTTGACGCGTGTGTTGGGGGCGCTTCGCGACGCCGTGCGCGAGTCGGTCGAGGCCGCCGGTGGAATCGCGACGCCGGCGCAGCTCGAGGCTGCGGTGACGGGAGTGCTGTGCGACGACGCCGCATCGAGTGTTTCGACGATGCCGGCAAATGGTGTCGATGGGGGTGGTTCCGGCAGGAAACCGTGGCCTCGCCAGGGTGTGCTGCGGCTGGTGGAGTTGTTCATCAACTCGGAAACCGAGGTGCTGCACCCGATTCGCCGTGGCCGGAAGTGGCACATGGTCGCGTTTGCGTCGACGGATTCGTTGACGCTGTTGCCGAAGGCCTTGGAGGAGGCCGCGGCGGAG
>DUOR01000452.1 GCA_012838715.1 Actinomycetales bacterium | reverse complement strand
CGTGATCGGAGAAACCGGCGGTGGCGGAGGTCTTGGAAGCCTCGATGCCGAAGTTCTGGGTTCCGAAGGTGCCCTTGGCGAACTCGGAGTCGGACCAGGCGGTGAGGGTCGACAGTGACGGTAACACCGGGTGGGGAGGTCGGCTCGGCGAGCGGGACGCGGGTCCACCACCGTCGAGGCACCGGCATCCCGGGGTCCGGGATCGCTTCCCGCCGCCGGGTCAGACCGACTTGCGGGACAGGACGACGGTGGCCCAGATCATCGCGACCAGGGCGACCATCATCCAGATCCAGTTCGCCCCCTCCACCTGGAACCTTTCCCCGAGCACGGCGTACCCCAGCACGAACGCGACCACCGGTTCGCCGCCCGTCATCGCCGGCAGGGAACTGCGCAGCGCCCCCGCGTTGAACGACGCCTGCTGCACCGCGACGCCGATGAGCGCCAGCGCAATCAGGGACCACAGTTCCCACGCCTTCAGCAGCTCCATCGCACCCCCGTGCAGCCATATGTCGATCACGGCCTTCGACAGGACGGCGACGTAGCCGTACAACCAACCCGTCGCCAAGCCAAGGACCAGTGCCTTCTCGCGGCGCAGGAGCGTGCCCGCGGCGTGGTACATCAACACGAAGCCGACGACGCCCACGCCCAGCGCGGGCAACCACCGCGACAACGCCGGCTGCGGTTCACCCGGCAGGGGATTGCCCAGGACGACCAGCACCGCGACGGCGACGGTGAGGATGATGGCCCACGACATCTCCTGGCGGGAGATGCGGCGGCCGTCGAATTTCGCGGACAGGGGCAGCGTGAACATCAACTTCATCACCAGCAGCGGCTGCACGAGCAGGAGCGAACCGAACGCCAGCGCCGCAATCTGCAGGCCGTACCCGGCGAGCGCCAGGAACAGGCCGCCCCACCACACCGGGCGGGAAATGACCGACCACACGCCCCGCAACGTGCCCGTGCCCTCCGGCAGCTCATCGGCCAGGCGGTGGCGCAGCACCGTGCCCCACGCGATCGACAACGCCGAGCCGAGACCCAGCAAGACCGCGAGAAGTTGATTGTGCACGCCCCCAATCTACCGACGGGGGAACCCGCCGCAGACGATGAACCCGCAGCTGGGACGAACCGAATCCGGCCGCTGTTGTATCGTTTACCCGAACCCGCGAGCGCGGGAGGTACAGGCGAAGGATTCTGGAGGACGCCGACCATGGCATTGGTCGTACAGAAGTACGGTGGTTCATCCCTCGAAAACGCGGATCGCATCCGCCGGGTGGCGGAGCGCATCGTGGAGACCAAGAAGCAGGGCCACGACGTCGTCGTCGTGTGCTCGGCCATGGGCGACACCACGGATGAGCTGCTCGATCTGGCCGCGCAGGTCAATCCCGTGCCCCCGGCCCGCGAAATGGACATGCTGCTGACCGCGGGCGAGCGCATCTCGAACTCGCTGGTCGCCATGGCCATCGCGTCGTTCGGCGCGTCGGCCCGCTCGTTCACCGGCTCGCAGGCCGGCGTCATCACCACCGAGCGCCACGGCAACGCCCGCATCGTCGAGGTGACCCCGGGCCGCGTCCGCGAGGCCCTCGACGAAGGCCACATCTGCCTCGTCGCCGGTTTCCAGGGCGTCAACCGGGAAACGAAGGACGTCACCACCCTCGGCCGCGGCGGCTCCGACACCACGGCGGTCGCCCTCGCGGCGGCTCTGGAGGCCGACGTCTGCGAGATCTACTCCGACGTCGACGGCGTCTACACCGCCGATCCCCGCATCGTGCCCAACGCCCAGCGACTGGACACCGTCTCCTTCGAGGAGATGCTGGAGCTCGCTGCCGTCGGCGCGAAAATCCTGCAGCTGCGCGCGGTGGAGTACGCGCGGGCGTTCAACGTGCCCCTGCGGGTGCGTTCGTCCTACAGCAATGAAATCGGCACCCTCGTCAACGGATCAGTGGAGGATATTCCCTTGGAAGAAGCAGTTCTCGCCGGCGTCGCCCACGACCGCTCGGAAGCCAAGATCACCATTCTGGGCATCCCGGACTCCCCGGGCATGGCCGCCCAGGTCTTCCGCGCCGTCGCCGACGCGGAGATTAACATCGACATGGTCCTGCAGAACGTGTCGTCCATCGCGGACAACCGCACGGACATTACCTTCACCTGCCCGCGCGAGGACGGCCCCCGCGCCCTCGAGCTGCTGAAGAAGATGCAGGCCGACAACGACTGGCAGGACGTGCTGTACGACGACCACGTCGGCAAGGTGTCGCTGGTCGGCGCCGGCATGAAGTCCCACCCGGGCGTCACCGCCACCTTCTGCGAGGCGCTTGCCGACGCCGGCGTGAACATCGAGCTGATTTCGACCTCCGAGATCCGCATCTCCGTGCTCATTCGCGACACCGACCTGGACAAGGCCGTCGCCGCGCTGCACGAGGCGTTCCAGCTCGGCGGCGAGGAAGAGGCCACCGTCTACGCCGGCACCGGCCGCTAGACCCCCGCTCAACGCGGTCTTTACGGCCCGCCACGGTCGGCGTACCGTGGCGGGTTGAATCATCGCGTCGCCAAAACGACGTCGGATGATGGCGTCGGCACGCGGCGCCGAACGACAAGGCGTCGGAAAGCGACGCACACGACACGACCAGGACACCCCAGGACAACCCAGGAGGGTTCATCCACATGACCACCATCGCCATCGTCGGCGCCACCGGCCAGGTCGGCCGCGTGATGCGCAGCATCCTCGCCGAGCGTGAGTTCCCGGCCGACAAGATGCGTTTCTTCGCCTCGGCCCGCTCGGCCGGCAAGACCATCGAGTACCGCGGCGAGGACATCGTCGTGGAGGACGTTGCCGCCGCCACCGACGAGGACCTGAAGGGCATCGACGTCGCCCTGTTCTCGGCGGGCGGCACGCTGTCGAAGGAGCAGGCGCCGCGGTTCGCCGCCGCCGGCGCGACCGTGGTGGACAACTCCTCGGCGTGGCGCAGGGACCCGGAGGTCCCGCTGGTCGTGTCGGAGGTCAACCCGGACGAGGTGCGCAACACCCCGAAGGGCATCATCGCCAACCCGAACTGCACCACCATGGCCGCGATGCCGGTGCTCAAGCCGCTTCACGACGAAGCCGGCCTGGCGCGCCTGCACGTCGCTTCGTACCAGGCGGTGTCCGGTTCCGGCGTCGCCGGCGTGTCGACGCTGGCCAACCAGGTCCGCGACAACGTCGACGGCGTCGAGTCGCTGGCCACCGACGGTTCCGCCCTGACCGTGTCCGAGCTGGGCCCGTACGTCGCCCCCATCGCCTTCAACGCGGTTCCGCTGGCCGGCGCGCTCGTCGACGACGGCTCGCTGGAGACCGACGAGGAGCAGAAGCTCCGCAACGAGTCCCGCAAGATCCTGGACATCCCGGAGCTGCTCGTCGCCGGCACCTGCGTCCGCGTGCCCGTGTTCTCCGGCCACACCCTGGCCATCCACGCCGAGTTCGAGCGCCCCATCGACGTTGAGAAGGCGACCGAACTGCTCGAGGCCGCCCCGGGCGTCAAGGTCGTCGACGTGCCGACCCCGATTGAGGCCACCGGCATCGACGAGTCGCTCGTCGGCCGCATCCGCGTCGACCAGTCCGTCCCCGAGGGCAAGGGCCTGGTGCTCGTCGTCTCCGGCGACAACCTGCGCAAGGGCGCGGCGCTGAACACCGTCCAGATCGCCGAGCTGCTGGTCAAGTAGGCGTTTGCGCGTACTGATGTTCGCGTGAGCGTTCCCGCGGTTGATGCCTGCGTAGACGTTTTCGCGGTTGATACCCGCGAAATCGCGTGGCTCTAAATGAAAAGGGCCCGGACCTCGTGGAGGTTCGGGCCCTTTCGCGTTGCCAAGGCCCCTCTTTCACCGTGGCGTCCGTGCGTTCGGGGGTCTCGCCCCGGGTCGTGGTCCGGCGACGTGGCCCGGGGCGCGGTCGTTAGTGCATTTCGATACACCGTCACGAGTAGCAGATCTGACCACCTGCGCGTTTGCGGGCGTCAAACTGGGTCGGTGTATCCAGATGCACTAAGGCCGCGTGTCCGCGTATTCCTTCGCTTGCCGACGTTGCCTCGCGGCACACGTTCCTTCGCTTGCCGACGTTGCCTCGCGGCACCGCTTCTTGGCTTGCCGACGGGAGGTGGTCGGCGTCGGCAAGCAAAAAGCGGCAAACACGAGCGGCGAGCAAAAAGGAGTTAGCGCATTTCGATACACCGTCACGAGTAGCAGATCTGACCACCTGCGCGTTTGCGGGCGTCAAACTCGGCCGGTGTATCCAGAAGCACTAAGGGTGCCGGGGGAGCGGCCGATATCGGGTGAATCCGAGGTTTGGCGTGCGCGGCGGGAGTTGATCCCGAGTTATGGGCGAGCTGCGCAGGGGAAAAGTTGCCCCGTAGGTCAGGAGATGCGGCGCAGCGGGGTCACCGCACCACCGCTCGCACCAGCGCCGCCACCGGCCGCACTAGTGCCCGGGGCCCGGCCGGCGCCCGGGTTTCCCTCGGAGTCCTCGCCGGCGCCGCGGGTCTCGGAGGCGGCCACCAGGTCCTGGCGGGCGCGGGCGACCCGGGACCGGATGGTGCCGACGCGCACGCCGGCGATGTCGGCGGCCTCGGCGTAGGTGTAGCCGAGGACCTGGGTGAGGATCAGCGCCTCGCGGCGGTCCGGGTCGAGGGACTCCATGAGCACGCGGGCGTCGACGAGTTCCGCCCAGGACGTGCCGGTGGAGGAGGCCTGGGTGGCGTCCTCCCATTCGACGGCGGATTTGCGGGGGCGGGCCATGTCGTGGCGCACGGAATCGACCCAGACGCGGCGGGCGAGGGACAGCAGCCAGGTGCGGGCCGTGGAGCGTCCGGCGAAGCGGGGGAGGGCCGACATGACGCGGAGGTAGGTCTCCTGCGTGAGGTCGTCGGCGACGTCGGTGTTGGCCAGGTGGGCCAGCAGGCGCCATACGTCGCCCTGGGTGGAGCGGATGAACTCGGTCAGCGCCGCGCGGTCGCCGCGTCCGGCCTTGAGGGCCAGGGCGGTTACCCGATCGTCTTCACGCTGCCGTTCCGTCATGGCGACGACCATACCAGCGCCCGCGCCGGGAGGAAATTGGTTCACGGGGTCTCACCTGGGGAAATGGTGACATGTACGCCATCGTGGGGGTATCCCTCCGGGTCGCACGTGGTGCTTTCCTGTGGGGCGCGTGCGGTGCTTTCCTGCGGGACGGGCGCGGTGCTTTCCGACGGGGTGCCGCGGCGGCGTTCGTCGGAAAGCACTGGGGGAATGCAATGGGGAAGCGGAGGGGGAGCAACGGGGAGGGCGGAGGGGGAAGCACCGGGGAAAATGATGGGGATGGCAGAAGGAGAAGGGAGGGGCAGGGCAGGGGTGCGTCGGCCGGTGATTGGTGGGCGGCCGTGGGCGGGCGACGTCAATGAGTGGCGGAACGAATCAATCGCAGCCTATCTATAGCGCCAGGCTGATAAGTTCTGTATAGTTGACACCAACGCCGACGAGCCCGCCGACGCCGCCACCGCCGAGGCAGAACCCGAAGCCCATTCGGGACGACGTCGGCCCCCAGTGGCAAAGCCCCGCACACCGCAAAGGAGCAGTACCCATGACCTCCAGCAAGGACATCGCCGACCAGGGCCTGGACACCGGCACCTCCAACGGCCCCACCACCCGCCTCAACGGTGCCCCCGTCTCCTCCGAGCAGCACTCCGTGACCACCGGCCCCCAGGGCGGCGTGATGGTCCACGACGTGCACCTCATCGAGAAGCTGACCCACTTCAACCGCGAGCGCATCCCGGAGCGCGTCGTCCACGCCAAGGGCGGCGGCGCCTTCGGCGAGCTGACCGTCACCGAGGACGTGTCGAAGTACACGAAGGCCGGCCTGTTCCAGAAGGGCGTCGTCACCCCGATGCTCGCCCGCTTCTCCACCGTCGCCGGCGAGCAGGGCTCCCCCGACGGCTGGCGCGACGTCCGCGGCTTCGCGCTGAAGTTCTACACCGAAGAGGGCAACTACGACCTCGTCGGCAACAACACCCCCGTCTTCTTCATCCGCGACGGCATCAAGTTCCCCGACTTCATCCACTCGCAGAAGCGCCTCCCCGACACCGGCCTGCGCGACGCCAACATGCAGTGGGACTTCTGGACCTCCTCGCCCGAGTCCGCCCACCAGGT
>DUOR01000451.1 GCA_012838715.1 Actinomycetales bacterium | reverse complement strand
GACAGCCTCCGCACCGGCGACCAGCTCGTGCTCGGCGCGTCGAACCCGGTCCGCGACGCATCCTGGGCCGGCCTGCCCTTCCCCGGCGTCGACGTGCACGCCGGCCGCGGCGCCGCCGGCATCGACGGCACCATCGCCACCGCCATCGGCATCGCCCTGGCCCGCGACCGCGCCCACGCCGACGACATCCGGCCGCCGCGCACCATCGCCTTCATGGGCGACCTGACCTTCCTCCACGACGCCGGCGCCCTCAACATCGGGCCCGGCGAACCGCGCCCCGAGAACCTCACCATCGTCGTGGCCAACGACTCCGGCGGCGGCATCTTCGAGACCCTCGAAGCCGGGGCGCCCGCCCTGCGCGAAGGGTTCGAGCGCATCTTCGGCACCCCCCACACCGTCGACCTCGCCGCCCTGTGCGACGCCTACGGCGTGGAACACGTGGAGACCGCCGACCTGGAGGACCTGCTGGCGCAGCTGCACCCGGACACCGACGTCGACGGCATCCGCGTCGTCGAGGCCACCACCACCCGCGCCGGGCGCCGCGACCTGCACGCACGACTGACGGAGAAGGCGGCGCCGACCCAGTGGAACTGACCATGCGCGGCTGGCCCCGGCGACTGCGGCAGCTCATCCTCTTCCTGATGATCTGCCTCGCCGTCGCCTGCGCCGGCATGGTCACCGGCTCCTGGGCCAACGACCGCGCCATCGACGCCGACACCGGTCGCGCCGTCGCCGCCGTGCGCCACGTGGACACCCTGCGCGTCGCCGTCGACTTCATCGACGAGACGGGGGAGTACCGCAACCCGCCCGCCGGCCTGCTCTACCCCGTCGGGCTGGAGGAGGGCGAACGCGTCCGCGTCGAGTACGACCGCGCCGACCCGGATCGCGTCCGGGTGGAGGGCCGCCGCTGGACCCTGTCCATCATCCCCGCGACCAGCGTTTTCGCCGTCGGACTGCTCATTGCGGTGCCGCTGTGGTGGTTCAGCGTCCGGGTTACCCGGCGTTCACCTGATGCTTCCGGAAGGATCACCTCGGGGTCACCGTCCGGTGAGGTGGGGATGTGACCCTCAAACGCATGCGTGTAGCGATTGTGGCGGAGAGCTTCCTTCCCAACATCAACGGCGTCACCAACTCGGTGCTGCGGGTGCTGGAGTACCTGGACGACAACGGGCACGAGGCGATCGTCATCGCCCCGGCGGCCCGCGACGGCCAGGAGGAGCAGGAGTACTACCGCGGGTTCCGCATCGAGCGCGTGCCCACCGTGATGGTGCCGCTCGTCGACTCGCTGCCCATCGGCGTGCCGGAGGCCAACATGGCGTCCATCCTGCGCAAGTTCCGCCCGGACGTCGTCCACCTCGCCTCGCCGTTCGTCCTCGGCGCCGCCGGCGCCTTCGCCGCCAAGGCCCTGCGCATCCCGGCCGTCGCCGTGTACCAGACCGACGTCGCCGGCTTCGCCAAGAACTACCGCCTCGCCGGCCTGTCCACCGCCGCCTGGGGCTGGACCCGCATCATCCACAACATGTGCGCCCGCACCCTCGCCCCCTCCTCGCCGACCATCGCCGACCTGGAGAAGCACCGCATCCGCAACGTCCACCGCTGGGGCCGCGGCGTCGACGCCGTCCGCTTCCACCCGGACAAGCGCTCGGACGCCATGCGCAAGCTGTGGAGCCCGGAAGGCAAGCCCATCGTCGGCTACGTCGGCCGCCTCGCCGCCGAGAAGTCCGTCCAGCGCCTCGCCGCCCTTTCCGGCCGCGACGACGTGCAGCTCGTCATCGTCGGCGACGGCCCCGAGCGCGCCGACCTGATGCGCCGCATGCCCGACGCCGTCTTCACCGGCCAGCTCACCGGCGAGGATCTCCCGCAGGCCTTCGCCAGCCTCGACGTCTTCGTCCACACCGGCGACCACGAGACCTTCTGCCAGGCCGTCCAGGAGGCCCACGCCTCCGGCGTCCCCGCCATCGCCCCGAACGCCGGCGGCCCCCGCGACCTCATCACCCCGGGCGTCAACGGCCACCTCCTCGAGCCCCGCACCTTCACCCGGGAGCTGGCGGGCGCCGTCGGCACGCTGGTCTTCCCGGGCGACGCCGAGCGCACCGCCGAGATGCGCGCCACCTGCCGCGACACCATCCGCGAGCGGACCTGGACCGCCCTGTGCGGCCAGCTGATGGACCACTACGCCGCCGTGTCCGGCGCGCACCCGGAGATCCGCCGCAGCAGCCGCGTGGCGTAGCCTGACGGGGTGACAAGGGCAGACCTCGGCAAGGATCCCAACGACGTCGCCGCGATGTTCGACGGCGTGGGGAAGAACTACGACATCACCAACAAGGTGCTCAGCGGCGGCATCGACGCCCATTGGCGGCGCGAAACCGCCAAGCGGCTCGACCTCGCCCCCGGCGAACTGGTCCTCGACCTCGCCGCCGGCACCGCCGTGTCGACCGTCGAGCTGGCCAAGTCCGGCGCCGACGTCATCGCCTGCGATTTCTCCCGCGGCATGCTGAAGGCCGGCGCGCACCGCGACGTGCCCAAGGTCTGCGGCGACGGCATGAACCTGCCGTTCCCCGACGAGACCTTCGACGCCGTGACCATCAGCTTCGGCCTGCGCAACATCCACGATTACAAGGCGGGCCTGCGCGAAATGGCCCGCGTCACCCGGCCCGGCGGCCGCCTGACCGTGTGCGAGTTCTCCGACCCGACGCTGCCCGTGTTCCGCACGGTGTACAAGGAGTACCTGATGCGGGCGCTGCCGCCCATCGCGCGCGCGGTGTCGTCGAACCCGGACGCGTACGTCTACCTCGCCGAATCCATCCGCGCCTGGCCCGCCCAGGAGGAACTGGCCCGCGACATCAACCGCAGCGGCTGGACCGACTGCGGCTGGCGCAACCTCACCTTCGGCATCGCCGCCCTGCACTCGGCCGTCAAGCCGGGATAGGGGGGGCTCGGACCCGGGGTTGGGGCCCGGGCGCAGCCGCCGCGCGCTACGCCCAGGGTTCGCGCGAATCCGCGAGCCGGGAGGCCCTCCCGGCGGCGCGCCACACCCGGGCCGTGAGATCGCGGTCCGCCGGGGTGATCAGGTTGCCCATCAGCCGGGCGGCCGCGCCCATCACCGCGTTGCCCCACGGGGCTCCCAGCGTCACGGGCCCCGCCGCGGGCAGCAGCCACGACCAGGTCAAACCCGTGGCCAGGCGCCGCGCCAACGAGAATCCCTCGCCGTAGTGGCGGCGCAGGAGCGCCGGCCAGGAATGGGTCAGGCCGTCGGGGTCGCCGATGGCGTCGGCAAGCAGATCCACCGCCAGGCGCGCACTTTCCATGCCGTAGTCGATGCCCTCGCCGTTGAGGGGGTTGACCAGCGCCGCCGCGTCGCCGAGCAGCGCCCAGTTCGGGCCGGCGACGTGGCTGACCGCGCCGCCCATCGGCAGCAGCGCCGACGTCACGCGCCGCGGTTCGCCGAGGCCCCATTCGTCGCGGACCTGGTCGGCGTAGTGGTGCAGCAGGGTGCGCACGTTGGCCTTCGTCGGCCGTTTCGCCGTCGACAGCGCGCCGCAGCCGAGGTTCACCTGCCCGCCGCCGAGCGGGAAAATCCAGCCGTAGCCGGGGTGCACGGTGCCGTCGGCGTCGCGCAGCTCCAGGTGCGAGTGAATCCACTCGTCGTCGCGCCCCACGTCCACGTAGGACCGCGCCGCCACCCCGAACACGTGCTCGCGGTGCCAGGTGCGCCCCAACCGCTTGCCGACGGGGGAACGCACGCCATCCGCCACCAGAAGCCACTTCACCGTGACGCGGTGTTCCTCACCGGCGGGGGAGCGCAGCGTCACCGCCGACACGGAACGGCCAGAACCCCGCTCGACGTCCACGACCGGGTGCCCGTCGAGGACGAGGGCGCCCCGGTCGCGGGCATGGTCGACGACCATCGCGTCGAACACCTCACGGGGCACCGCGGCGCCCTCCGCGGGGAACGCGCCCTCCGGCCACGGGGCCGTCACCGAGCCACCGAAACCATGCAGCTTCAGCCCCCGGTTCCGGGTCCGGGCGAGCACCCGGTCCGCCAGACCGAGTCGGCGCAGCTCCGCGATCGCCCGCGGCGTCAGGCCATCGCCGCAGGTCTTGTCCCGCGGGAACACCTTCGCGTCCACCAGCACCACGTCCAGCCCACGATCCGCCGCATGAGCGGCCGCCGCCGCACCCGTCGGCCCCGCGCCCACCACCAGCACCTCCGCATGGGACGGAACGGCACCGGGAACGTTGTGCTGCACGCCGCCCCGAACGCCGCGCTGCACGCCGCCCGGCGCCCCACCTGGAACGCCGCGGCCCGACGCGGACGGCGAAGGGGAATCGTCGGAAAGCGGGGAAGAATCAGGCGCAACGGACATGCACCCAGGCTAACCGTCCCCCGGCGGGGGCTGGATGACGGGCTTTGGTCGGCCGTGGATTACGGTATGTTCGGCATATCCACAGGTTTTCGGCGGGGCGATGCACGGCCCCGCAATGCACCCGAGACACCCAAGGCAGGACCCGAATGCGCAACGGCGGAACCCGCGTTTCCGACGCCCCGAGCACCCAACGCACCGGAGGCGAACGCGTCGCCAGCGTCAACCTCGGAGACGCCGAGCTCGAGGCGGCGGTCACCCGCGGAATGCGCCGCAGCGAGGAACTGCTGGAAAAGGAACTCGCCCAGGGCGAGGAATTCCTCGTCGAACGCGTCAGCCACCTCGCCCGCGCCGGCGGAAAGCGCTTCCGCCCCATGTTCGCCATGCTGTCCGCGCAGTTCGGCCCGAACCCCCAGGCCGACGACGTCGTCGTCGCCGCCACCGTGCTCGAACTGACCCACCTGGCCACCCTGTACCACGACGACGTCATGGACGAGGCCGACATGCGCCGCGGCGTCGAATCCGCGAACCAGCGCTGGAACAACTCCGTGGCCATCCTGGCCGGCGACTACCTCTTCGCCATCGCCTCCCGCCTGCTGGCGCGCCTCGGCGCCGAAACCGTCGCCCACTTCGCCACCACCTTCGGTGAACTGGTCACCGGCCAGATGCGCGAATCCGTCGGCTGCCCCGACGGCGCCGACGAAGTGGAGCACTACCTGCAGGTCATCAAGGAAAAGACGGGCGTCCTCATCGCGTCGTCCGGCTACCTCGGCGCCCTCCACGCAGGTGCCGACGACACCACCGTCCGCGCCCTCTCCCGCTACGGCGGCCTGGTCGGCCTCGTGTTCCAGATCGTCGACGACATCATCGACATCCGCTCCGACTCCGTGCAGTCCGGCAAAATCCCCGGCACCGACCTGCGGGAAGGCGTGTTCACCCTGCCCGTGCTCTACGCCCTGCGCGAAGAAGGCCCCGTCGGCGACCGCCTGCGCGAACTGCTCACCGGCCCCGTCACCGACGACGCCGAACTCGCCGAAGCCCTCGACCTGCTGGCCCGCTCCACCGGCCCCGAACGCGCCCTCGACTACGTCCGCGGTTTGGTCGCCGAAGCCGAGGACGCCATCGCCGGCCTGCCCGACATCCCCGCCAAGGACGCCCTGCGCCACCTCGCCGAATACACCGTCGACCGGGTGGGATAAGCGGCGGTTGGTGGCCTCGCGCCGTCGCCCGTTCTCGCGCCGTCGTTCGCGAGCCTTTGGCTCTTGCACCTTCGCCCGTGCCCTCGACGGCCCCTCCCCGGCCCCCTAAAACTCGGGATCACTCTCGCCGGCGCGCTGGCCG
>DUOR01000450.1 GCA_012838715.1 Actinomycetales bacterium | reverse complement strand
TGCCCCGCGCCTATTCCCGTTTGCTGGCGGAGATGCCGCGCCTGCGTGCGGAAGTGGTCGCCCCGGACGGCGCCGAAACGTGGGTGGGGGACGCCGCGCGGGAGGCGCTTTCCGACGCTTCCTTCCTCGGCGATCGGGTCAATGCGGGGCGGTCGATGTTCCCGATGCCGGAGGTGGACGACGACACCCGGTTCCAGGTCCAGTTGTGGTGGTATTCGCTGTGCGGTTCGTGGTTCGGGCCGGCGGTGGCGTCGATTGTGGTGATGGGGGAGGCGCCGCGGGCCGAGTGGGCGGCGACGCGGATGTTCGCCCGCGACGGGTACTGGCTGGGTTTCACGGCCGACGGGTTCGACGGGTGCGACAACATGGACGCGGATGCCGTGCGGGCCTACGGGGAGGCGCTGGGCCGGATGGCCGAGCCGGTGGTCGGGGCGTTGGCGGAGTCGTTCGGGGTGCGGCCGGCGCCGTTGTGGGCGATTGTCGCCGATGGCGTGGCGGGCGCTGCGGTGGCGGCGGGCAATGAGCTGATGTTGCCGTGGGTCGGCGCCGCGGTGGGTGCGTGGCTGGCGGAGGGGCTGGGGAACGTTGCGCGGGTTCCGGGGCCGCGGTTCGTGGATGTCGCCGATGGCGTCGTCACGCAAACGGACATGGAGGCGGCCGCGGACGGTGACGAGCCGGAGGACTTTGACGTGGTGACGCACTTGGAGCGGTCGTCGTGCTGCATGATTTACCACTGCCCGGACGCGGATTTGTGCGTGTCGTGCCCGCGGCGTCCGGCGGAGGAGCGGCGGGCGTTGTGGGCGGGGGAGTACTAGGCGGGTAAGCGGCGTTTTCCCAGTTTGGGGGCGGCGACGCGGTTTCGTTGTTGTGGCTACGATGGCGTGCGGGCCGTGGCCGGATGGCGGTGCGGGGCCCAGTAGTCGATGAGGGAAGGATCCCAGTCCATGAGCTTCTTCGAGCAGATTGCCGCGGCGTTGGACCGCGACGGCATTGAAAGCCGGGTCAACGACGACACGTTGTTCGTGCCGATCACGATGGATTTGGAGGTCCAGTTCGTCACGATCGACGAGGACCTGCCGGCTGCGGAGGTGTACGTCGCCGCGGCGGACGTCGATTCGGACGACGATGATTTCGAGGCCGTCCTGGTGTCGGTGGTGTTCTCGGTGGAAGATGCCGTGGAGGCCGTGGCGCATCACGTGGCCACCGATCGCGTGGTGACGTTGCTCCGGGTGCTGCTCGACGGCGACGACGACCGCATTTCGGACCTGGAGTTCGAGCAGGATCCGGAGGAGGCGACGCTGCTGACCGCGGAGGTCGGCGAGACGTCGCTGCTGCAGGTGCTGGTCACGGCGAATGACAATCAGCCGACGGCGCACGTGCGGTTCATTTCGCAGGACTCTGATTTGGACGACATCGTCGACCAGGCGATTGCGGAGTTCTGGGAATCCGATACGGAGACGATTCTCACCGACGACGACCGTCGCCGGATGTTCGCGGATTTGTACGCGGATGCGGCGTCGATGCGCACCGAGGTGCTGACGCTGGGGGCGTTCACGGACTTCGGGAAGCTGCTCGACGCCCTGTCGCTGGCCGCCGACAACGCGGAGGTCTGGGAGGACCAGCTCGCGCCGGTGGAGGACGGGTTCGTGGAGAGCCTGTACGCCCCGTTCCAGGACGACGACGATGACGATGATGACGACTTCGACGACGATGACCTCGACGACGATGATTACGACGACGGCGACGAAGACGAAGACGAAGGCGACTTCGACGACGAAGACGACGACCTCGACGACGAGGACGACGATGACTCGGCGGACGAGGGCGATGACGGCAACGACGAGGAGCTTCCCGACGAAGATTCGCCCGTCGTCCCCCTCGGTGGCGCGTAGTTCCCCGTAGTTTCGCTTGGGTGTTCGTTCGTTCGCCGCAGCCCCGCGGCACGAATCCGGGACCGCTTCTACCCTGCAGGTATGACTGCTGGGATGGATGTTGATGGTGTCCGGGATCGTGCGCGGGGCTGTTTGCTTGGCCAGTTCATCGGGGATTCGCTGGGGAGCTTGGTTGAGTTCCGGTCGCCGGCGTCGATTGCCGCGGGGTATCCGGATGGGGTGCGTGAGCTTGCCGACGGTGGCACCTGGGATCTGATTGCCGGGCAGCCCACCGATGATTCGCAGATGGCGATGATGCTCATCCGGAGCCTGGATGAGCTCGGGGTTTTCGATCCGGATGATGTGCTGCGCCGGTACGTGCACTGGTACTCGACGGGGCCGTTCGACATTGGCGGCACGTGCGCGGTGGCGTTGTCGGGTGGCCCGCTGAATGAGGATTCTCAGGCCAATGGTGCGTTGATGAGGGTGTCGCCGTTGGGTGTTTTCGGTGCCCGCGAGGGTGTCGGGGTGGAGGCTGCGGCGGAGTTCGCGCGGGAGGATGCGGCACTGACTCACCCGCACCGGATCTGCGTTGACGCGAATGCGGCGTTCGTCGCGGCGTTGGTCGTGGGAATCCAGGGTAGTTCGGCGGAGGACGCGGTCGTGGCGATGGAGTCGACGGCGGCGGAGCCGGAGGTTCTGGGGGCGATTGCGGCGGGCCGGGATGGCGATGTGTCCCGGTACGGGGAGCACGAGGGGTGGGTGCTGTTGGCGTTGTCGATTGCGGTGCGTCAGGTGCTGCATGTCGCTGATCCCGTCGAGGCGTTGGTTGAGGCGGTCGGGATGGGCGGGGACACGGATACGAATGCGGCGATTGCCGGTGCTTTGTTGGGCGCGGTGCATGGCGCGGATGAGTGGCCGGGCCAGTGGGTTTCCGGGGTGCTCGAGTGTGAGCCGGAGAAGGGGCGGCCGGGCGTAGTGAATCCGCTGGGCAGGGAGTTCTGGGCGACGGACCTACTGGGACAGGCCGACCGGTTGGCCGGCGTCTGATCCTGGTTGGGCCTATTCGGGCCCGGGTGCGCTTACGCCCGGTTGCTACGCAGCCCGGCTGCTACGCGGCCCGGCTGCGCGGCGCGAAGAGTTCGGGCGGGCTGGTGAAAACCCGGCCCGTCCGGTCGCCGAGCCAGCTGAAGCGGAGGGCGCCGAGCCCCGGGTCGGTTCCGTTGTCGTGGATGTTGCCGGCGTCGCGAGGCGTGTTGAGTGCCTCGGCGAGTGCGCGGGCGCGGATGTGATCCCGGTTGCCGGGGATGTCGGGAACGGCGGTGAGGGTGCCGCGCCGATGGATGGCGACGGACGCGGTGAAGAGGTAGACGGGGGAGTAGTTGAGGATCAGGTACTCCGGGTAGCGATTCGACAGCTCCCGGACGAGGCCCTTGGGGACGGGTACGCGGTGGGTGCGGATGACCGCGGTGAGGCCGGTGGCGTCGGGAAGCGCGAACTCGTGGTCGAAGGCGCCGGGGCGAATGGAGCGCGCGGCGACGGGGTGCCGGAAGAAGGTGTTGACCAGCGCCAAGTCCTCGGCGCAGGCGGTGCGGTAGCGGGCGGCCAGGGTCTCGACATCGGTGGCGGCGTTGTCAGTGGAGGTGTTGCGGGCGGACGGCTTGGACATCGGCTGGGTGTTCATGGCCCGCACACTAGAACACGGTCCGGACTGGTGTTCGAAGGAGGTTCGAACAAGAGTTCGCTACGATGGGGTTCGCGAGCGAGTTGCTTCGGAGCACTACCTTGGAGTGAGGTGCAAGAAAGGAGCAGATCGTGGAAGTGGTTCGGCCCGATCCCCCGTTGAACGAGAACGTATCTCGGACGATGCGGCGCGTGAGACGCAGGAACACCAAGCCCGAGCTG
>DUOR01000449.1 GCA_012838715.1 Actinomycetales bacterium | reverse complement strand
GGCCCCGCGCGAAGACCCGCACTCGGTCGCGCATTTCCCTCGACTCGGCGAGGTCCCGGACGCCGTCGGCGGCACCGGCCCGCGCTCCCGCTCCGACGCCGACCTCGACGGTCACGTCCTCCTCCGCCAGGCCCCATGCTGCCGCGGGCGCCAGCTCCAGCGGCATCGTCACCGCTCCCCCGGCGTCGAGTTCGTCGGTCACCGTCTCCTCGCCGACCCGGGCGGCGACGGGGATGCCGGTGGGGTCGGCGTCGGCAAGCACCGCCACCTCGACCCGCAGCTCGGCGTGGCCCGCGGCGTCGAGTGACCACCGCACCGCGCTTTCCGACGCATCCAGCACCCCCGCACGCACCGCCTGCCAGGTGACGCCCGCGGTCCCGGTGAGGATGGCGTCGTCATCGGCGCGGCCCGGCGCACCGGCGGCCAGGGCGTAATCGTCGCGGTAGGGCGCCGTGGTTTCCGGCGCGGGCACCTCGAGGAGGTCCAGCGCCCGGACGGCGAGGTCCGCGACCCTCCGGTCAGTGGACCCGGCGCGCAGGAGCAGGTCGTTGGTGAGGCGGGAGAGGCCCGCGAGTTCGGGGCCGTCGGCGGCGTCGGCGGATTCGTACAGGACGTCGTCGAGATCCACGGCCGCCAGGGCGATTTCGGCGAGCAGGAGCGGGGCGTCCAGAGCGGGGATGACGTCCAGTGCACTGGCCGGCCACCACGCCCGCAGCCAATGGCCGTGGGCCAGGCGACGCAACTCGCCGAGCAGCGGCGCGGACCAGTCCGGCGTCACCGTCAGCGGCTCGCGGGCGGGCTCACCAGAATTGCCGGGCTGCCCGGGGTCGTGGGGCTGACCGGGAATGCCGGGGCGGCGCGCGTCCGTGTCAGCGGCAGCGGCGAGGATGCGCGCGTGGGCGTCCTCCCCCACGAGCCGCCACAGCCAATCCGCGGCGGCCGGGTCGGTGAGGGTGATGACCGGGACGTCCCTGCCTCCCAGCTCCCACTCCAGCACCGCGCCGCGCGCCTGCGCCGCCTGCACCAGCGGCGGCGCGACCGTGAGCGGCTCACCAAGGGTCCACAGGCCGTCGACGACCGCAAGCGGGGCCACGCCGGAACCGTTCGCGCCATTCCCGCCGTTCATGCCGCCGCCTCCAATGCCGTCCGGATTTGCTGCCGCTGGTCGTACACGACGGACCTCGCCACCCCGGACAGCAGTTCGCGCATGTCGTCGGCGCCGGCGGGCGGCTGCCCCATGACGTCCAGGCCGTGCAGCCGCGGCCACAGTCGCCGCAGGTACGGGGCCCAGAATTCCGCGAGCTGCCCGACGACCCGCTCCTGCCGCGCATCAATCGCGTTGCCGCGGGCCAGTTGCCGGCGCAGGTGCATGATGTACGCCTCCTTGCGCAGCCGCGCCTGCAAATCGCGGATGAGCAGCGGCCCCTCGGGCAGGTTCGGGTTCAGCGGGAACAGCCCGGCGCCGACGGTGACGCCCGCGGCGAACGCCGCCTGATTCGCCGGATCCGCCAGTCCGAACGGTGTCCGCGCCCGCTCGACCTCCGCGTCGGCGAGGTCCGCGGCGTCGGCCACCCACGTCGTTTCACGGGCGCGCCGCAGCGCCGCCCGGCACCGCGACGCCACCGACCGGTCGAGCACGCCCAACCCGTCGCCGTCAATCGCGGGCGGCGCCAGCGGGTCCGACGCCGACACCGTCACCGACGTATCCGGGGACTCGAACTCCCCCAGGAGCTTTCCGACGAGCCCCGCCCGGCTCCGCATGCCCATCCCCAGCGTCCCGCACTCCCCGGAGTCGACGAGGTCGTCCCAGGTGGCGGCATCATCTTCGCCCGCGGCCTCGTCGACGCCCCAGGCCCCATCCGCCCCGGCGCCCGCGGCCTCGTCGC
The DNA here is from genome assembly GCA_012838715.1 of Actinomycetales bacterium. Classification (GTDB taxonomy): domain Bacteria; phylum Actinomycetota; class Actinomycetes; order Mycobacteriales; family Mycobacteriaceae; genus Corynebacterium. The sequence goes on along the minus strand of DUOR01000449.1, from coordinate 9 downwards.
CGTCCCAGG
>DUOR01000448.1 GCA_012838715.1 Actinomycetales bacterium | reverse complement strand
GTCCCGGCAGCCGGTTTTAGCGGCTGGTGAACGGCAGGAGGGCCATCTCGCGGGCGTTCTTCACGGCGGTGGCGACCTGACGCTGCTGCTGCGGGGTCAGGCCGGTGACGCGGCGGGAACGGATCTTGCCGCGGTCGGAGATGAACTGGCGAAGGAGGTTGATGTCCTTGTAGTCCACCTTCTCAACGCCGGCGGCCTTGAGCGGGTTCTTCTTGGGGCGGCGGGCCTGCTCCATCCGCGCCTTCTTGTTGCTGTGGTTGCGCTTCATGTGGGTCTCCCTACTTACCAGCTGGACTTACGGACGCCCGGGAGCTCGCCACGGTGGGCCATCTCACGGACGCGGACACGGGACAGGCCGAACTTGCGGAGGTAACCGCGGGGGCGGCCGTCGGCGGCGTCGCGGTTGCGGACGCGGACCGGCGAGGCGTCGCGCGGCTGGCGGTTCAGCTCGTACTGGGCGTCCATGCGCTCCTCGTCGGAGGAGTTCGGGGACTTGATGATGCGCTTGAGCTCGGCGCGACGCTCGGCGTAGCGGGCGACGATCTCCTTGCGCTGCTCGTTCTTGGCAATCTTGGACTTCTTGGCCATGAGTTAGCGCTCCTCGCGGAATTCGACGTGCTTGCGGGCAATCGGGTCGTACTTCTTCAGGGTGATGCGATCCGGGTTGTTCCGCTTGTTCTTCCGCGTGACGTAGGTGTAACCCGTGCCAGCGGTCGACTTGAGCTTGATGATGGGACGAATGTCGTTACGGGCCATTTAGATCTTCTCCCCGCGAGCGAGGATCTGGCCGACGACGGCGTCGATCCCGAGCTTGTCGATGGTCTTCAGACCCTTCGGCGAGACCGTCAGGGTGACGGTGCGGCCGAGGGTGGGAACGTAGAACTTCTTGCGCTGCACGTTGGGGTTCCAACGGCGCGAGGTGCGTCGGTGCGAGTGGGAAACGGTCTTGCCGAAGCTCGGCTTCCGTCCCGTGACCTGGCAAATCGCCGACATGGGGTTTCCTTTGCTTCCTGGCCGCCCACTTGCCGGCTTCGAGGCGCCACACCGGTTCGGAATTGCCACATCCCCTCCTGCTCGTGGTGCGTTTCGCGCGGGTTCCGCGGCGCGTTTACGTGCGTGAACACTGCTTAGGTGCTCGGAGGGGGAGTGTTTCCGTATCCGGGGCGCCGTCGTGCCTGGGCACTGGGCGTCAAACGAATATACAGACAACAGCGGGGGTTAACCTTACATGCGGCCGCCGCGTGTTCCTAATCGCCTGGGCAGGCCGGGGTTTGGGCGCCGTCGTCGCTTTCCGACGGTGGTCCGACCGTGTTCCGGCGGGTGGTGGCGTGGATCGGTGGTTTTTGGGATGGCGGCCCAACGTGTAAGGTGCTAGAGGTTCATCGCCCGGGATCGGCTTCCCGACCGCGCGGCGATGTCGCACTCATACGAACCCAACTCGGGCACGATCCGGTCCTTCACTTCATGTGGCCGGAAGCGACCCGTAGTCCAATCCTGAGGGAATCGAGAGCATGAAGAAGGATATCCACCCCGACTACCACCCGGTGGTCTTCCAGGATGCCGGTACGGGCACGCAGTTCCTGACCCGTTCGACCGCGACGTCCGCCCGCACCGTCCAGTGGGAGGACGGCAATGAGTACCCGCTCATCGTCGTCGACGTGACCTCCGAGTCGCACCCGTTCTGGACCGGCGCCCAGCGTGTCATGGACACCGCCGGCCGCGTCGAGAAGTTC
>DUOR01000447.1 GCA_012838715.1 Actinomycetales bacterium | reverse complement strand
GGGCGCACGTCCTCCCGCGCCCCGACGGCGAACCTCCGCCGCGGAGGCGCTAGCCTGGGAACCTGCACGACCCCCACGAGAGAAGAAGGTTGCATGTCCCAGACGAGCATCGATCACAAGGTCGCCGATCTGTCGCTGGCCGAGTCCGGCCGCCACCAGATCCGCCTCGCCGAGCATGAAATGCCCGGGCTGATGGCCCTGCGCGAGGAGTACCGTGCCGAGCAGCCGCTGGCGGGCGCCCGCATCGCCGGCTCCATCCACATGACGGTGCAGACCGCGGTGCTCATCGAGACCCTCGTGGCGCTGGGCGCCGAGGTCCGCTGGGCCTCCTGCAACATCTTCTCCACCCAGGACGAGGCCGCGGCGGCCGTCGTCGTCGGCCCGGAGGGCACCGTCGACGAGCCGAAGGGCGTCCCGGTGTTCGCGTGGAAGGGCGAGACCCTCGACGAGTACTGGTGGTGCATCGAGCGCATCTTCGACTGGGGCGACGAGCTGCCGAACATGATCCTCGACGACGGCGGCGACGCCACGATGGCGGTCATCCGCGGCCGCCAGTACGAGGAGGCCGGCGTGGTCCCGCCGGTGGAGGAGGACGACTCCGACGAGTTCATCGCCTTCAAGGGGATGCTGTCCCGCGTCCTCGGCGAGAAGAAGGATCTGTGGACCCGCACCGCCGAGTCGGTCAAGGGCGTCACCGAGGAGACCACCACGGGCGTCCACCGCCTGTACCACTTCGCGGAGGAGGGCACGCTGCCCTTCCCGGCGATGAACGTCAACGACGCGGTCACCAAGTCGAAGTTCGACAACAAGTACGGCACGCGCCACTCGCTGCTCGACGGCCTGAACCGCGGCACCGACATGCTGCTGGGCGGCAAGAACGTCCTGGTCTGCGGCTACGGCGACGTCGGCAAGGGTTCGGCGGAGGCGCTGGCCGGCCAGGGCGCGCGCGTGCGCGTCACCGAGGTCGACCCGATCAACGCGCTGCAGGCGCTGATGGACGGCTTCCCGGTCGTCACCGTCGACGAGGCCATCGCCGACGCCGACGTGGTCATCACCGCGACCGGCAACAAGGACATCGTGACCTTCGGGCACATGCGCAAGATGAAGGACCACGCGGTGCTGGGCAACATCGGCCACTTCGACAACGAGATCGACATGCACTCGCTGCACCACCGCGATGACGTGGAGCGCATCGAGATCAAGCCGCAGGTCGCGGAGTACCGCTTCGAGCACGAGGACGGCGAGGTCAAGTCCCTCATCGTGCTGTCCGAGGGCCGCCTGCTGAACCTGGGCAACGCCACGGGCCACCCGTCGTTCGTCATGTCCACCTCCTTCGCCGACCAGACGATCGCGCAGATCGAGCTGTTCACCAAGGGCGACGAGTACGGCAACGAGGTCTACCGCCTGCCGAAGATCCTGGACGAGAAGGTCGCGCGCATCCACGTGGAGGCGCTGGGCGGCGCCCTGACCAAGCTGTCGAAGGACCAGGCGGAGTACATCGGCGTCGACGTCGAGGGTCCGTACAAGCCGGAGCACTACCGCTACTAGCGGCTGCCGGCGGTGCGCGCCGGGAAGCACTGCACAGGAAAGGACGCGCCGATGATCGTCGCCATCGAGGGCATCGACGGTGCCGGGAAGAACACGCTGGTGGGTGCGGTGGAAACCGCGCTTGCCGACGAGGGCGTGTCCGTCGCCCGCCTGGGTTTCCCGGCGTACGGGCTGACCCCGTTCGCGGATTTCGCGGACGATGCGCTGCACGGCCGGTTGGGGGACGTCGCCGAGTCGGCGTGGGCGATGGCGCTCCTGTTCGCCCTCGACCGTCGGGATCGGCGCGAGGCCATCGCGGCGGCGGCCGAGTCCCACGACGTGCTCATGCTCGACCGGTACGTGGCGTCGAACGCCGCGTACTCGTGGGCGCGCACCGGCGACCGGGCCATCGTGGACTGGGTGCGGGAACAGGAGTTCGGCGTGCACGGGCTGCCCGTCCCGGATCTGCAGGTGCATTTGGGCACCGCGGTCGACGAGGCGGCGCGGCGCGCGCGGCACCGCGAGTCGGTGGATTCCTCCCGCACCCGCGACGCCTACGAGCGCGACGGTGGCCTGCAGGATCGCACGTACCGGGCGTACGCGGACCTCGCCGCGGAGGGGTGGGCGTCGCCGTGGCTGCGCAGCGAG
>DUOR01000446.1 GCA_012838715.1 Actinomycetales bacterium | reverse complement strand
GATCGCCGCCGTCCCCGCCCACGTCCTGCACCGGCTGCTCCCGGTCATCGAATTCGTTCACGGGCGATACGATATCCCCGACCCCCCGCGGGGGGAAACCAGGAACCGGTGTTGAGCATTACGATCCCGTAGGTTCGGGGGGAAAAGCTACCGGAAAAATGCTGGTCGAACGCGGTTTTTCAGCGAAACTTCAGCGACGGTGATTTCCGTTCGCCGATAATGCCGGGCATGAGCCCAGCATCCCGGATCCGCCGCAGGACCACCGTCGCAGCCCTGACCGCCGCCATGCTCGTCACCGGACTCTCCACCCCGGTCGCCGCAGCACCCAACCTCCCGGAACTGCCCGGCTCGGGTGGTGAAGCCCAGGCCCCGCCCATCGACGAGTCCTTCTACGACACCTCGACCGTCACCGCCGGCGCGCCCGGCACCATCCTGCGGACGGCCCACGCCAACACGGCGCCGATGCCCGCCGAGCTCGACTACCCGCTGCCCTCCTCCGTCACGAAGGTGCTGTACTCCACCACCGACATGCACGGGAACGCCATCCCCGTCAGCGGCTACCTGGTCGAACCCTCCGTCGCCTGGTCCGGCGCCGGCGAACGGCCCACCGTCGTCATCGGCCGCGGCACCGTCGGCCAGGGTGACAAGTGCGCCCCCTCCCGGAACTGGCCCGTCGACGATCAGGCCGATCCCTTCAGCTCCGGCCGCCTGGTCAACCTCGAGGGCATCTACGACTGGGTCTTCGCCGCCGCCGGCGTCCGCGTGTTCGTCACCGACTACGTCGGCATGGGCACCCCGGGCATGCACACCTACATGAACCGGGCCGAGCAGGCGCACGCCATGCTCGACGGCGCCCGCGCCGCCCGCAACCTGTCCGGCGGCAACGGCAAGGTCGCGTTCTACGGCCACTCCCAGGGCGGCGGCGCCTCGGCCGCGGCGGTGGAATCCGCCGCCGCGTACGCCCCGGACCTCGACATCGCGGCCGCCTACGCCTCCGCCCCGCCCGCCGACCTCGACGCCGTGCAGCGCGGCATCGACGGCTCGGACCTGGTCGGCGCCATCGGCTTCACCATCAACGGCCTCAATGCCCGGTACCCGGAACTCGACTCGATCCTGGGCGAGCAGCTCAACGAGGCCGGCGCGGAAACCCTCGGTGCCCTCGCGGACATGTGCACCAACGAGATCACGGAGGCCTACGGCTACCAGACCACCTCGCAGTGGACCCGCGGCGGCCGCAGCCTCGACGAGACGCTGCAGGATCTCCCCGCCGGCCAGCGGGCCATGAACGATCAGTTCATCGGCAACGGCGTCCCCGTGGCCCCGACGATGATCGTCTCGGGCCGCCACGACCTCAACGTCGACTACGGCCAGGCCCGGCAGCTCGCGCAGAACTGGTGCTCCAACGGCGGCCAGGTGTTCTACCAGGACGACGTCCTGCCGCGCATCGACACCTACAACCACTTCGCGCAGGCCGTCAGCGGGGCGCCCTTCGGCGTCGGGTTCATCCTCGCGATGTTCAACGGCGCACCCGCCCACGGCGCCTGCATCAACGGCGTCGACGCCCCCGCGGCGACGGTTCCCGGCAGCGACCTGGTCTCCATCGACATCCCGGACACCGGATCCGCGCAGGTCAATCGCTTCTAGGAAATGATAATGGGCCGGGGCCAATGATTATGCAGTGCAGTCATTGGCCCCGGCCCGTTGAAGTGCTCGTTGAAATCCTAGACGTCCAGGAAGCGGACGTCCTTCGCGTTGCGGGTGATGAACGCGCGCCGGGACGCGACGTCGTCGCCCATGAGGATGGTGAACAGCTCGTCGGCCACCTGCGCGTCCTCGAGCGCGACCTGACGCAGCACGCGGACCTCCGGATCCATGGTGGTCTCCCACAGCTCGCTGGCGTTCATCTCGCCGAGGCCCTTGTAGCGCTGGATGCCGTCGTCCTTGTTGATCTTGCGGCCGGCGGCCAGGCCCTTGGCCAGCAGCTCGTCGCGCTCGACGTCGGAGAACGCGAACTCGGCGCCGCCCTTGGCCCACTTGAGCTTGTACAGCGGCGGCTGCGCGAGGTACACGTGGCCCTCGTCAATCAGCGGGCGCATCAGGCGGAACAGCAGCGTGAGCAGCAGCGTCGCGATGTGCTGGCCGTCGACGTCGGCGTCCGCCATGAGCACGATCTTGTGGTAGCGCAGCTTCGACAGGTCGAACTCGTCGTGGATGCCGGTGCCCAGGGCGGTGATGATGGCCTGGACCTCGTTGTTCTTCAGCGTGCGGTCGAGGCGGGCCTTCTCCACGTTCAGGATCTTGCCGCGCAGCGGCAGGATCGCCTGGAACATCGAGTTGCGGCCGGACTTGGCCGAACCACCGGCCGAGTCGCCCTCCACGATGAACAGCTCGGACTTCGACGGGTCCTTCGAGCGGCAGTCGGCGAGCTTGCCCGGCAGGCCGCCGAGGTCGGTCGCGGACTTGCGACGCACCAGGTCACGGGCCTTTCGGGCCGCGAGGCGCGCGTGCGCCGAGGCGATGGCCTTGTTGACGATGGCCTTCGCCTCCGCCGGGTTCGCCTCCATCCAGTGGCTGATGTGCTCGTTGGTCATGCGCTGCACGAAACCGCGCACCTCGGTGTTGCCGAGCTTCGTCTTGGTCTGGCCCTCGAACTGCGGCTCCGCGACGCGGACGGAGATGACGGCGGCGAGGCCCTCGCGGCAGTCGTCGCCGGTGAGGTTCGCCTCCTTCTCCTTGAGCAGCTTGTGCTCGCGGGCGTACCGGTTCATCAGGGAGGTCAGAGCGGAACGGAAGCCCTCCTCGTGGGTGCCGCCCTCGATGGTGTTGATGGTGTTGGCGAAGGTGTGCACCGACTCCGAGTAGCCGGTGTTCCACTGCATCGCGATTTCGACCTCGTACCCGTCGCCGCCGGCCTCGAAGCCGAGGATGGACGGGTGGATGATGGTCTTCGGCTTGTTCAGGACCTCGACGTAGTCGAGCAGGCCGTTCGGGTAGTGGTAGACCTTCTTCTTGTCGCGCGGCTTCTCCGGCTTGGCGGTCGACTCCTCGGCGGACTCGCCGCCCTCGCCCTCGGCCGGTTCCGCGATGGCGGCGGATTCCTTCTCGGCCTGCTCGGCGAGCGCCTCGGCCTCGAGCTCCTCCTCGGAAACCCGCTTGTCGATCAGCGTGATGGTCAGGCCCTTGTTCAGGAAGGCCATCTCGCGGAGGCGGCGGGAAATGGTGGAGAAGTCGAAGTCGGTGGTCTCGAAGATCTCCGGGTCCGGCCAGAACCGGACGGTGGTGCCGGAGCCGGACGCCTTCTTGCCCTTGACCAGTTCCTCGGGCTTGGAGTCGTTGAAGTTCTGGTACCAGACGTGGCCGTCGCGGACGATTTCGGCCTCGAGGCGGGTCGACAGCGCGTTGACCACGGAAATGCCGACGCCGTGGAGGCCGCCGGACACGGCGTAGGACTCGGAGTCGAACTTTCCGCCGGCGTGCAGCTGCGTCATCACGACCTGCACCGTCGGGGCGCCGGAGGGGTGCATCTCGACGGGGATGCCGCGGCCGTCGTCGACGACCTCGACACCGCCGTCCTCCAGCAGCGTCACCTTCACCTCCGACGCGTACCCGGCCATCGCCTCGTCGACGGAGTTGTCCACGACCTCCCACACCAGATGGTGGAGGCCGCGTTCGCCCGTCGAGCCGATGTACATGCCGGGGCGCTTGCGGACGGCTTCGAGCCCCTCGAGGATGGTGATCGATGAGGCGTCGTAATGATTCTCGGTGGCAACCACTGTGGAACCGTTCTCCTTTTTGGTGCGCTTGATATACCCGACCATCCTACCCCGTAGCCCCCCACCGGATCGGCATCAGGTGCCGTAAAAAGGGCACTCAGCGGTTATTTTCGGCGGATCGCCTGTCGCGGTCGCGCTCGCGGCGCCGAAAATCACACGGTTGCGGGTTCCAGATCAGCCGTAGGTGTCGCGCGGCCCGCGGCCCTTCACGCGCAGCCGCCCCTTGTTCCAACTCGGGCCGGTCGGGCCCTTGATTTTCAGCTGCTCGACGACGCCGTCGCCGACCGCCTCCGCGATGGCCCGCAGAATCTGCGATTGCGCCAGCCGCAGCTGGGTCGCCCAGGTGCTGGAACTGCACTGCACCACGACGACGCCGTCCTTGAACTCGACGACCTCCGTGTGTTCCGCGATGACGTCGCCGACCAGTTCCGGCCATTTGGCCATGATCGTCCCGTGCGCGATGTTCTTCCGCCACCCGCGCTCAACCATCTGACCTGCGAGGATGTCACCGAACGCGGAGGGGCTGCGGTCGCGCCAGCGCCGCAGCCGAATCCCGTCGCGGTGCAGCAGGTGCTGCGGGATGCGCGTGCCGGCGATGTCCCGCGGCACGTCCTTCGCCAGCCCGGCCGCGCCGTCGGCACCGCCTGTACCGTCCTGCCCCCGCTTTCCGACGGGGCCCTTCCGGTACTCGAGCGAGAAATCCGCGTTCCTGCGGGGCGCCCGTTGCAGGGACGGCGGCGTGCGCCCCTTCGCGGAGGCCATCGACCTCATCCGCGAGAACACGTCCGCGACCAGGTCGTCGCGGTCACCGCCGGAACTCATGACTCCCCGGGCCCTTCGTCGCCCTCATCGCGGCCTTCCTCCCGGAGCTCCGAGATCCGGCCCTCGGGGGTGTCGCGCACGGTGACGAGGTAGGTCGCCACGCGGGGCGCGTCGGTAAGCCCCTCGGGGAGTTCCTCGCCGACGGCGGAGGTGATGAGCACCTGTTCGGCGCGCGCCGCGATCTGCACCAGCGCCTCGCGGCGGTGGCGATCGAGCTCGGCGAAGACGTCGTCGAGGATGAGGATGGGGTCCGGGCCCTCCCCGCGGAGGAGCAGGTAGGAGGCCAGGCGCAGGGAGAGTGCGAAGGACCAGGTTTCGCCGTGGCTCGCGAAACCCTTCGCCGGCTCGTTGCCCAGGGTGAGCGTCAGATCGTCGCGGTGCGGGCCGACAATCGAACTGCCACGCTCTATTTCGCGGTTGCGGCGGGCAGCCATCTCGGTGAGCAGCATCGCCTCGATGACGGCCGGGTCCTCCGGGATGTCGCCGTCGAGCGTCGGGCGGTAGGAGATTTCGGCGGTGCGGGAGGAGGGCGCGAGCGTCGAATACGCCTCCACGACGAACGGCGCCAACTCGCGGACCAGCTCCATCCGCGCGGCGGTGATGATCGCGCCGACATGGGCCAACTGCGCATCCCACGTATCCAGGGTGGCCAATGCGGCCTCACCCTCCGCGGAGGAATAGCCCCTGCGCAGTGACGCACCGGCGGTCTTCAGCAGGGCATTGCGCTGGCGGAGGATGCGGTCGTACTCGACGCGGGCGCCGGCCATCCGGGGACGGCGGACCGCCAGCAGATCATCGAGGTAACGGCGCCGCTGGGCCGGCTCGCCCTTGACCAGGTCGAGATCCTCCGGCGCGAAGAGCACGGAGCGCACCGTGCCGAGCAGCTCGCGGGGGCTGCGCAAACGGGTCCGGTTCAGCTGCGCCTGGTTCGCGCGGTGCGGGTTGATGAGCAGGTGCGCGGTGAGCTCGCGGCCGTCGTTGACCGCCGTGGCGGAAATCCGAGCCGAGTCCGCGCCCGCCCTGACCAGCGGCGCATCATTGGGCACCCGATGCGAGGACAGGGTGGCCAGGTAGCCGACCGCCTCGACGATGTTCGTCTTGCCGTACCCGTTACGGCCCGTGAACACGGTGATCCCCGGCTCCAGCACCAGATTCAGCTCCGGCCAGGAACGGAAATCACGCAAACTCAGCGAACGCAGATACATGACGGTCCCAAGGGGGCGGCGCCCCCGCCGCTCACGCGGGCGATCAGCCCGGCAGGCGGACCGGCATCAGCAGATACGTGAAGTCCGTCTCGGGGTTGGGGAACATGCCGTCGTCGCCCGCCTCCGGCAGCTCCTCCGGCTCGGGGATGAGCACCGCGGGGCGCGACGGCTGGGTGAAGCCCATGACCACGCGGTCGGTGTGGATCGCGGACAGGCCGTCGGACAGGTAACCCGGGTTGAAGGCGATGAGCAGCGGCTCACCGACGAAACCGCACTCGATGACTTCCTCGGCGCGGCCGGCCTCGTCGCCGTGGGCGGACAGGACGACCTGGCCCTCGGAGAAGTCCATGCGGATCTGGGCGCCGCGGTCGGCGACCAGGGAGACGCGGCGGATGGCCTCGCGCAGCGGATCGATGCGGATGGACGCCAGCGAGGAATGCTGCTTCGGCAGCAGCGGGCGGAACTTCGGGAAATCCGCGTCGAGCAGGCGGGTCGTGGTGCGGCGCGGGTCGGCGAGGATGCCGAGCATGCCCTCGGCGCCGAGCGCCCGGCCGTCGGAACCGTCGCCGAACGCGAGGGTGACCGGCTCACTGGAACCCGGGTCGAGCGCACGGGCCGTGTCGGCCAGCGTCTTGGCGGGGATGAGCAGCTCCGCGTCGCCGTCGGGGATCTGGTCCCACTGGAACGTGCGCACCGCGAGGCGGAAACGGTCGGTGGCGGCGAGGGTGACGGTGTCGCCCTCGGTCTCCATGCGGATGCCGGTGAGCATCGGCAGGGTCTCGTCGCGGCCGGCGGCCACGGCCACCTGGCCGATGGCCTCGGTGAAAAGGTCCGGGTCGATGGTGCCGGTGGCGGCCGGGACGGTCGGCATGGCCGGGTAGTCCTCCAGCGGCATCGCCGGCAGCTCGAAACGCGACTTACCGCACGTGACCAGCACCTTCGTGCCGTCGTAATGCATCTCGACGGGCATGTTCGGCATCTTGGAGACGATGTCGGAGACCAGCTTGCCGTTGACGGCGAAGCGTCCGGTCTCGGAAATTTCGGCGGCGATGCGCACCTGGGTGGAGACCTCGTAGTCGTAGCCGGCGATCTCCAGGCCGTCGTCGTCGGCGACGAAAATCATGCCGCGGAGAATCGGCTGCGTCGGACGCGTCGGCAGATTACGGGCGACCCACCCGACCGCGTCCGCGAGATCGTCCTTGGCGGCGCGGAGGCGCACGTCCGTCTGCTCCATCGTCCCTCCATGGGTGCGCAGCTGGAATGAGCTGCATCCGTACTGGTCAAGTGCCCGGTCGCCGGGAAAATGACGGCCGGATGTCCCGGAACTTCCACGAAAAGCGGTGATTCCCGGTGGCCCGTGGGCCACCCGCACCGCCCGGTGACGTTCCGGGAGCTTCGAACCACAACCTTAACCCAGTTCGGGCCGGGGGATCCCCGGGCCCCGGATTTTTGGCGTTCGCCGGGGCGGGGCGGAGGGGGTTGTCGACACGCCCTTTTTTCACGGACTGGTTCTCATGGTGATCGTCGGTAAAAGAAGTAGGGCCTGTGCACTCTGTTGGGGGACGGCGTCGCGGCTGGTGGCGCCGGAGATCCGTCTGTGGAGCGTTGGTTGATGGATCTGTGGATGGATCCGGCGAACTGTGGATGGATTTCGGTTTCTGGGTTTATCCACAGGCGGGGTGGTTCGTTCCACAGATCGGTGCACGGAAAACCCTGTGGTTACCCACAGGATCTTTGTGACCCGGATCTCCAAATTACAAGCGCGTAATTACATGCAATAGATAAGGAGAAGGTCGGGGAACGCGGGATTGCGTTTCCGGCCCTCCCCGGCGCGGCGGGGAACCTCAGCCGCGGTTGCGGGCCCGCTCGCGGACCCGGGTGGTCAGGTCGTTGACCTGGTCGCGGGTGGCCTTCTTGTCGGCGATTTCGTCGCGGATCTTCTTGTGGGCGTACAGGACCGTGGAGTGGTCGCGGTCGCCGAAGACGCGGCCGATGGCCGGCAGCGAAATGTCGATGAGCGAGCGGGTCAGGTACATCGCCACCTGGCGGGCGTGCGAGACCGGCCGGGTCTTGCCCGGGCCCTTGAGGTCGCCGACGGTCAGGCCGTAGAACTCGGCGGTCGCCGCGATGATGATGTCCGGGGTGATTTCGACCTCGGCGACGTCGGTGCCGATGATCTCCTCCGCCAGCGCCAGCGTGACCGGCACCTTCTGCAGGGACGCCTGCGCGGTGACCTGCAGCAGCCGGCCCTCGAGCTCGCGAATCGACGAGGAGGTGTGCTCGGCGATGAACTGCAGCACCTCGCGCGGGACGTGCAGCCGGTCGAGGTCGGCCTTCTTCGCCAGGATGGCCACGCGGGTTTCCAGGTCCGGCAGCTGCAGGTCGGGCGTCAGGCCCCATTCGAAGCGGGTGCGCAGCCGCTCCTCCAGCGTCTTCAGTTCGCGCGGCGGCCGGTCGGAGGACAGCACGATCTGCCGGTCGGCCTGGTGCAGCGCGTTGAAGGTGTGGAAGAACTCCTCCTGGGTGCCTTCCTTGCCCTCGAGGAACTGGATGTCGTCGACGATGAGGATGTCCAGGTCGCGGTAGCGGCGCTTGAAGCTCTCCTGGGCGTCGTCGCGCACCGAGTTGATGAAGTCGTTCGTGAACTCTTCGCTGGACACGTATCGGACGCGCAGGTCAGGGTACAGATTCGTCGCGTAGTGCCCGATGGCGTGGAGCAGGTGCGTCTTGCCCAGGCCGGAACCGCCGGAGATGAACAGCGGGTTGTAGGCGCGCGCCGGCGATTCCGCGACGGCGACCGCCGCGGCGGCCGCGAAGTTGTTCTGCGGGCCCACCACGAAGCTGTCGAAGGTGTACTTCGGGTTCAGCGTCGGTTCCTCGACCGGACGGCGCATCGGGTCCGCGGGGCCGGTGTCGGCCAGATGCGGCAGCGCGCCGTCGGAAAGCGGACCGCGCGGTCGGCGGGGCGGCTGCGGCGGGGTCAACCCCTGCTTGCCGACGCCACCGCCACCGCTCACCGGCACGGGTTCGGTGACCGGGCGATCGAAACCCACGGTCCGCCAATGCTGCCCGTCGGCGTCACCGTCGTTCGGGTGCGCCCCGGCCTGGCCGCCCAGGCCCGCGGCGGTGCGGCCCAGCCCCGTCAGCGAGGAGGCGTCGGGGTTGCGGCCGTCGGTCGCCTGGTCGTGGTTCGGCAACTGGCCCGGGTGATACCGGCCCTGGTTGTGCGCATCGTCGGCACGGGCGCCGCCGAAACGGTCGTCGGTGCGAGGATCGTGGCGGTGATCCTCCTCGGCCTGCTGGGGCTGCTGGAGCTGCTGGGCCGCCGATTGGGTGGCCTGCTCCTCCGCGAGGGTCACCACGGCCTGCTGCGGCTCACCGGTGACCTGGTGCAACGCCCACTCGATGGGACCCGTCAACTCCGCCTGGACCAGGGTGTGCACCATCTGGGTGTGCGTCGCCAGCAGCACGAAGCCATTGAGCTGGCCCACCGGATGCACCGAACGAAGCAGCGCCTTGTGCTGCACGGGCAGCGGCCCGACGGAGCCGGCGGCATCGGTGGGAACCTCGTGGCTGGACACCAGCAGGTCGACGACCTGGCTCCAGGTGTCCCGGAAGTCGGCGGATTGAGCGGTCAAAGAAGCGGTCCTTCTGCGGTCGACGGGCCGGGGGCGGGCGACGGATTGCCGAAAAGGGCCGCGCGCCACCCGGCCCGGCCGCACATCCGAGAATCGGTTACGGCACGTTGGGTGGGCTGGCGCGAAAACAGGGGTGTGGGTGGAACAATCCACACCCGTGCAAGCCGCTGGCCTGCGTTTCCACATGGTGGTGCACAGCTGTGGAGGGATTCGCGCCGGATACTGCTCCACAGTCTATCCACACTCGCCCGGTCGGCGGCGATGGGGTGTAGTGCAACGCCATGACCTGTATAAACACAGTAAAAGTGCAGGTGGGCTGTAACGAATGTGACGAAAGTTATCCACAGTTCCGATCGGTGGAGTGTCTGTGGATAACTGTGGATAACTTGGCATTGACAGTGGTCGTGCGGCGTGTCGGGAGTGCGGCCCGCGCCACGCCGGGACCACCGTGATTTGTATTGGGCCGGTTCGTGCACGTACCCTGGTCGAGTCTGTCGCATCCGCGGCCCCGGTCGCCGATGTGTTCACCGCAACAGCGCGCGCCGCACCCGATTCCGGGAGCCGGCGCCGTAGCGGGCCCGATAACCCGTGCCACCAGCAGCAACGGCGCGCTCGTCGGGTGTGGAAACAATCGTCTCGGGCGAGGCGGCCGCTCGCCGCGCGCCCACAAAACCTCAAGGAGTGTCAACCGTGTCGAAGCGGACGTTCCAGCCGAATAACCGCCGTCGTGCCCGCGTGCACGGCTTCCGTACCCGCATGCGCACCCGTTCGGGCCGCGCCGTGGTCGCCGCCCGCCGCAACAAGGGCCGCGCCCG